>NZ_JBQDYQ010000009.1:0-80177 GCF_052105255.1 Brevibacterium sp. | reverse complement strand
ACACCGAAGACGACGACTGGGACTTCTAAACCTGCTGGTGACGGGCCTGCTCGCCTTGATTTCTGAGGTGAGTGGGCCCGCACTGTATGCGAAGACTTGGGCTGACTGAGAACGGTCTGCCCAGTCTCTGCCCATATATAAGTTTGAGGGGAGATGAATTGAGATTGGCTAAGAAAGGACATGCGCGCAGTGCTATCACTGGACGCTTTGTGAAGATGTCGACGGCCGCCCGCAATCCGCGGACGACCGTCGTTCATAAGCCCAAGAAGAAGTAAGTACTGATCCGTCTGCAGGATCCCCAACCGGGCGTGAGAACGAAGTGCAATTCGTTCTCACGCCCACTCTATCTATCGTGAAAGCTTCACGCGAGCCGCGCACTGCGAGCTGCGTCAATCCGTTCGGCCGCATCATCCACATCGGTGTCGAACAGATCCGAGTACACGTCCAAGGTCATGGCTGCGGAGGAGTGACCGAGCATGTTCTGCACGACCTTCACCGAAGCGCCAGCGGATACCGCAAACGATGCCGCGGAGTGGCGTAGATCGTGAAACACGAACCCCTCGTCAAACTTGGCCTTCTTCCGCACAGAAAGAAACCATGACTCCTGATTCTTCGGCTCAGCCAAATCGGGGATGAGGAGACCGGCGGGGGCGGCTTTCAGCGTGAGAGCTCGGAACCGATCGTGCATGAACTTCGGATACCCGACTGACCGTTCCCTGCTGTTCTTCGACACTTCGGCGCGAACCCGCACGCGCCGGGCCTCCTGGTCGACGTCCTCCGGTGTCAGGGTCGCGATCTCGCTCCACCGCAATCCCATGTATGCGGCAATGTAAATTACGAACCCGTACCGGCCGCCCTGAGCGCGCAAGTGATGCTCATCCGCAGCTTGCGCCACCTTCTCTACCTGCTCATAGGTGAGGTATACGTTCTACCGGTGAGTCAGCGACGGTAAGTTCTTGAAGCCGCTGGCGGGGTTGCGCGGGATCAGGTGATCGTCGACCGCCGTCTGAAGAACTGCTTGGAGGAGGTAGTGTGCCCTGCGGACGGTCCTGGCAGCTCGCTTCTCCGACAGCTTCGCAACCCACTCTCTAACGTTCGATCGGGATACCCCGTTCACGGGTAGTGCGCCGAACTTCGGGTAGATGTGAACACGCAACTCGGTCTCGTACACCCTTTTCGATGATTCCTTGGCGCTGACAGTTTTCAACCAGTGCGTTCCGAGCTTCTCGACAGTGATCTTTCCCCTCGTCGGGTCCACGTAGGTGCCTTCAAGTTTCGACGCTTCGACGGTGTTGAGGAAGACCTGGGCCTCGCGTTTCGTGCGGAATCCGCGCCGGTCCGTGGGCTTCCGGTCGGGCTTGGTGTACCGAACCCTGTACCGGCGACCCTTCTTCGTGTCGTAGGCTTCAATGCTGGCCATCTCTGAGTCTCCGTAGTCCGTTGATGAGCACCGGTTCCAACCCTGCCGCTTCGGGGTCGTCGAGGAGCCGATTCAAAATCTGGAAGTAGGTGGTGGCGGAGAACCCGAACCGTTTCCGGATCGCATGATCCTTCGCCCCGCCGTATTTCGGGTGTTTGCGTTCAAGGTCGAGCACTTGTCTTCCGAGGTCATCCATGGCGGGCTGCTCCAATCAGCGCGAGCAGACGTCTCTCGTGAGGGTGCAGAACCCTCAGACGGTCCTCCAGCACTTCCGGAGTCACCCACAGCTCGTCGGCCGCTTTGTAAGCGTTGTGCGCCCATTTGAAGACGTCAACGAGGGCGACCGGTCCGAACGTCTCCGCATCCAGGTGTGGACGAACTCGAAGACCGCGAAGATCACCTCCGTCACCAACCGCACACTGAAAGGCTGACCCACGCCCCTCAACGACATCATCCCAGCGAAATACCGCAAACCCGTCTACGGCGCCTACGCACTCATCGGCGTCGCACTCGGCGCAATCGCCACCGCCTACGGCCCCGACAACGTCCCCGAATGACACGCCGTAACCACCAACTTCGTCCTCTACATCGGCGGCGCATTCGGACTCACCGCAGGCGCGAACACCATCGTCACCAAACACGTCGGAGACACCGACACCGCGGAAGAAATCGACCCCGACGACACGGAAGACGAACCACTCGACGACCGACGACGGATACGAAGCGCTCGCCGTAGCCGAGATCGACGCTACCCCGCCGCCGGAGGACTACCAGCCCCGGCACTGATTCCGAACGCGCCCCACCGTCTTGTAGCGGTGGGGCGTTTTCGCGACTTGGGAAGAGTACTGGGAGAAGTACAATTCTCAGATCGATACAACGGTGAAGTTGTTCAGGAAAGATCTAAAGACTAAGAACCAGTAGGTGGCGGGGAAAGTAGCGACTATCCTTCTCTCTTACTTCGAACCACCTCTTGGATAGCCGACACCGACCGACCCAACGCCGCAGCCCGCTCCGCGACCGTGAGATCGGTGCGTTTCACCGCGAACTCAATGTCGTCTCGCGCCCGGGGCCGCCACAGGTTCGCAGCTCTCGCATCTTCGCGCTGTCCAACTTCGACCTCCCACTCGCGCAACCACCTACTCGCCGTTGACGTATTCACCCCGACGGCGGCCGCAATGTCGGCAATGCTCTGCCCGGCCTCTCGGCGCAGTGTAATCTCGTCGTGCAGGCGCGCCTTGTCCTCGGCTAACGCGTGACGCTTGGTTGGAGAGATAGGGCTGATGCCGCGCCGGTACCGGTCATAGCAACGTTTGCACAATCCACGCGCCACCGCATCCCAGCCACACCACACTGCGGCGCACGTTGTCATGCTGGGCTCATTGTTGAGGGCATGGAAATAGGGTAGCGGATGCAACGTAGGCCCCCGCCGTAACCACGGTGGGGGCCTACGTTGTTTGATGGCGGGATCGCCGTGGCTTGACGGGCCCGAGTAGCGACTACTTTTCGCCTAGCACTCTCTTGACGAAGCTGGTGGCACGCTCGTTCAGTTTGTCGACGCGCATTGACACATGGGCTTCGAAGTCATTGTGACTTTCGACTGCACGAGGAGGATTCCTGACGATCTCGGAGCATTCGAAATTGCCGTGTATGAGCGTCCCGAGCGAATTGCCGTTTCTTCCCGAAGGCCCGGCCTTCTTCGCTGTGAACATCCGAACGCCGGTGGTCTCGTGCAGATCCTCACACCAACTACACATCGCTTGAGACTTCGCCATGGGCACTGCCCTGAGCATCAGTCCGCGTGGGACGTCGTCCACGGGGACGACAATATAGGCCCGTTGAGGAATTTTCGCATCAGCCCAACCAAAGTAGTCGAGCTCCGCCCACTCGATCTCAGCGAGATTAGGCGGCAGCGTGATCTTTTCCACTTCGCGGCGAGAGGTGTTGATAAAGGACTTCTTGATCTGAGTGGCATTGAGTTGCTGCATGACTGGCTTTCTCTGATTTCAGTAGTTGCCTGAAGTTGAATAGCCGTGAAGCCGGTGCAGTTTAGCCTTCGGGCAATCTTGCGGGTAGCTCTTTGGAAGTGCAGGCGGGCTTTGTTTGCACCAAGCATGACCGGTGAACGCGAGTGGCTAACTGAGAATGGTTAACGTGGCAATCAGCTACGGCAACAGGGAATGGGTAGAAGCTAGGTCGATTGTGTTTAGGCACAAGTCACCTATCACCCGACCGGCTGTGAATGCGGAGTTCGGGTGATTCTAGGGCAGCAGGACTAGAAGCAGGCCACGAGGGCCACCATCCCTTTCTTCCTGAGATTTCGGGTGGTTCGGCGATAGTTTCCGAGTTTGACTATATCCAAGTCCGCATCACTGGTTCAACATGGTTCTGTTGCGTACTGCTGGCATCGATGCTTTCGGTGGGAAGTCGGTGCTAGCTCAGTTCGCGTGCGCTCGTGTCCGGTTCGGCCTTTGGCTGTGGGTGGAGTACGGCGGATGCATAATAGAACGCATAATCGAGTACGGACTACGGCACAGCGACCTGGCGTTATTGGCAGAAGATCCGCAACGATGCTGGCGCTCGCGGTTCGTTCCAGCGTCGCCCACCCATCCCGGCCCGTGCCCGTATCGTGTTCGAGCGGGACGGTGAAGTGCGGCTCGACGGCACCGCGACGCGGCTCGGTTTCGATGGTGCGATCTACGTTGAGATCAAGGACCGTCGAGTCCAGACGATCGGCGTATGGCTGATGCCGGACGATGTGTGGTGGGAGGGGAAGTGAGTGCCCACGGTTGCCCAGAAATTGCCCACACTTCGCCCAAATCAACCCACATTCAACCCAGGCACACCCCACCCAGCCGCCGCGAGAATTCGACGACCACACGGTTGACCTCGGCGGGAGAACGAACCACGACTTCTTCTCCGGTTCGGGATCGTCCTACGTCATCGGCAAGGCCGAGAACACCGAAGACGACGACTGGGACTTCTGAGTCCTCGCGCCACAGATGCCGAAATGGCCCATCCGAGCACACTCGCTCGGATGGGCCGTTGGCCGTTGTCATAGGGGACTGTAGTCGTATTCGATGCGGCCGTGAATGACAGACGCCCACCCGCTGCTTAAAACCCGGCAGCAAGTGGGCGTCTTCTCAATCAGTGAGGATCGGGCCGACCCGGTTGGGCCGTGCTGATCCCTGCAGATCAGGGTGACCGAGGTTCGTATCAGGCGGCGGCCATCGGCGTGATCTCACGCAGTGAAGTGCCGGTGAACAGCACAACACGGCCGGTCGCATCTTCGATCGTGATCTCACCAGGAGCCTGACGGCTGATCCGGGGATCGATCATTCCTGCGTGTGCGAGTCCGCGCTGGACCCACTGTGGGAACTCAGACATGGTTCCCTCCTTTCTTCAGTTGTGAATAGCAGGCATCGACGCGCGCTATTCTTCAGGTTCTCAATACGGCGATTGGGTAGTCGCCATGGGGATCTGCGATTCGAAGAGACACAGTGTCCGGAACATTCATCTGCAAAGTCGAACCTCGATCGGGGCCTACGACTTCAAAAGCTTGTCGTCAGGAGCAACGCAACGATCGGTTCGATGAATGCGGACAACCTCGAACGCAAGTTCTAAGCGTAACGCGTCTATGCTCAAGTTGTCCAATCGAGGTCAGAACCCTCTGCTCAGGTCAGCCGACCTTGTCGCCGGCCACCTCGCCGAGGCGGCAGAAAACCTCACCGCTGATCCTCTCGCCGAGGCGTCAGCAAACCTCACCGCTGATCCTCTCGCCGAGGCGGCCCTGAATGCCCTTATCGTCGGCCCAGCATTCGTGCCCGGAGTCGCAGCCACAGGATCACCGTGGCGATGAAGAGCACGACCCCACCCGCCAGGAGGACCAGAGCCAGGGGATTGTTCAGCGCCACACCAACAGCCTGGGACGGCATGGAGGGCCCCGAGTCATCGGACTTCTGGGACTCCGTCGCTCCGCTCGAATCCGATTCGGCACCTCCGGCATCACTGGAGTTGCCGGTGGCTGTGGGCGCCGCCTCGGCGGTGGCCTGAACCCCGACGGGAACGGTCTGCAGCGATTTCGGGTCCTTCTGGGCGAAATCCCAGTCGAGCATATCGACGGCTACCTGGCGAGAGTTATTGTCGATGCCGAGCATGGTCGCGACCACACGGTGCCCGTCGCGCTCGGCCACGGCCACGTATGAGCCCTTCGCCGCCCGAGTGAACCCGTTCTTCAGGCCCAGCCCGCCGTTGACCTGGCCGACGATCTTCGTATGGTTCTGGATTTCGTAACCCTTGAACTTCTCTTTCGTTTGCGGGTTCTTCCCGCCCGGGAATTGATAAGTCTCTGTGCCGATGACTTTCATGAGGTAGTCGTCTTCGCACACCGCCCACGCGAGCTTCATGAGGTCCTCAGCGGTCGTGTACTGGCCCTTTGCGTCGAGTCCCGAGGTGTTCTTCGCCTGCGTATTCGACATGCCCAGCTCGGCAGCCTTCTCGTTCATCAGGTCCACGGCGTTGTCCTGCCCGCCGGCTGCACGACCCAGAGCATTCGCCGCATCATTGGCGCTCGACATCAGCATCGCGTGGAAGAGCAGATCGATGGAGTACTTGTTCGTCTGCATGAGACCGACCTTCGTCCCATCGACTTCCATGTCCTCGAACTCGGCGGTCACCTTCTTCTTCTTGTCGTCGAACTCGTCGACGAGCGCCAGAGCCGTAAGCAGTTTGATCGTCGACGCCGGAGCGTGCCGCTTCTCCACATTCTTCGCCACATGCAGCTCCCCGGAGTCGAGGTCGCCGACAAGCCAAGACGTGCCCGTCGGCTTCGGCGGCTTCGCACCGTCACCGGGGTCGTCGGGACTGACATACGCCGGTGCTGTCGACTCCGCCGGCTGCGACACCGCTTGCGCGGGGGTGGGGGAGTCGACGAGCTGGGCGGCGAACACCAGCAGTGCGGCGGCGAAGCCGAGGACGCGCAGGAGCACGGCGCGTGGTGAGGAAGCAGTCGAGCGGGTGAAACGCATGCGCCCCAGTCTACTTTCGCCGTAGGCAGCTCGTCCTCAGGATTCCCTCACCCTCTTCGAGGTGGCCAACACGAGAAGCGAGCGTCCGCCGGCAGCCCAGTCTGAAGCGGATAGCCCACGTTCAAATGTGGTCTATCCACCCTCGACTGGGCTGCGGCGAAAGGTGCATCGTCGAAGCGTCACCCTACCGAGGCGGCACTCACCGAGGCGTCCCCATCGGCAGGTGTGCCCTCCCTTCGGCTCGAGTGAGCTTTTGGTACAGATTCTTTCGGACTGCTCAGGTTCCTCACTGTGCATTTGTGAGAATTGTGTACCGAAATCCGGCTGGAGCGCTGTCGAAGCGGCGAGGCCACTTCCGCAAAAGCACGGTTGAAGTCCAGTGGCACATGTTCAAATCAGTGCTCTCTGACTTCAACCGTGTATGTGAGGAAGTTGTTCCCCTCCACCCACCGAGGCCGCACTCCACCCACCGAGGCCGCACTCCACCCACCGAGGCGACCCCCTACCCCACCGGGGCCGCACCCTCACCGACGCCGTTTCTCGACCGAGGCGCCCCACCCACCGAGGCGGGGCAGACGAAAGCGGCCCCGCACCAAATGGTGCGGGGCCGCTGCGGTCTGACTTGCGCTTACGCGATCAGAACGCGCGCTGCAGGATCGCCTGCTTCACCTCGGCGATGGCCTTGGTGATCTCGATGCCGCGAGGGCAGGCCTCGGTGCAGTTGAAGGTGGTGCGGCAGCGCCACACGCCTTCCTTGTCGTTGAGGACCTCCAGGCGCATGTCTCCGCCTTCGTCACGCGAATCGAAGATGAAACGGTGCGCATTGACGATCGCGGCCGGACCGAAGTACTGGCCGTCGGTCCAGAACACGGGGCATGAGGAGGTGCAGGCTGCGCAGAGGATGCACTTCGTGGTGTCGTCGAAGGCCTCACGCTGTTCGGCCGACTGCAGACGCTCACGCGTGGGCTCGTGTCCCGAGGTGACGAGGAACGGCATGACCTCGCGGTACGACTGGAAGAAGGGCTCCATGTCGACGATCATGTCTTTCTCGAGCGGAAGGCCCTTGATCGCCTCGACGGTGATCGGCTTGGACGTGTCGAGATCCTTGAGCAGCGTCTTGCAGGCCAGGCGGTTGCGGCCGTTGATGCGCATCGCATCGGAACCGCAGACGCCGTGGGCGCAGGACCGGCGGAAGGACAGCGAACCGTCGATCTCCCACTTGATCTTGTGGAGAGCATCCAGCACGCGGTCGGTGCCGTACATCGTGACGTTGTATTCCTCCCAGTGCGGCTCGGAATCGACCTCGGGGTCGAAACGAGCGATCCGGAAGGTGCAGTCGAAGGACGGAATGGTTCCGCCTTCGCCCGACACGTGGGTCGGCAGGTCGATCTTCGACGCTGGCTCTGGGGTGGTATCGGTGCTCATCAGTACTTACGCTCCATCGGCTGGTAACGGGTGACGATGACGGGCTTCGTCTCCAGACGCATGCCCTTGATGCCGTCGGTCTCCGCTTCGGGATCGAGGTAGGTCATCGTATGGTGCATGAACTTCTCGTCGTCACGATCCGGGAAGTCCTCGCGGAAGTGTCCTCCACGCGATTCCTTCCGGTGGATGGCGGCGACAGAGATGACCTCGGCGAGCTCGAGCAGGAAGCCGAGCTCGACGGCTTCGAGCAGATCGAGGTTGTAGCGCTTGCCGCGGTCCTGGATGCCCACGTTGTTGTAGCGCTCGCGCAGCTTGGCGATCTCGTCGAGAGCCTCACGCAGCGTCTCATCGGTGCGGAACACCTGGACGTTGGCGTCCATGATGTCCTGCAGGTCCTTGCGGATCGCCGCGATGCGCTCGGTGCCGTCCGAGGTGCGCATCTTCTCGAGCATCTCGACGACGTCGGTCGCCGGGCTCTCGGGCAGCTCGACGAACTCGGCGGTCTGCGCGTATTCCGCAGCGGCGATGCCGGCACGCTTGCCGAAGACATTGATGTCGAGCAGCGAGTTCGTGCCCAGACGGTTCGAACCGTGCACGGACACGCAGGCGCACTCACCGGCGGCGTAGAGGCCGGGGATGACGGTGTCGTTGTCGGCGAGCACTTCGGCTTCGACGTTCGTCGGGATGCCGCCCATCGCGTAGTGCGCGGTCGGGAAGACCGGCACCGGTTCCGTGTAGGGCTCCACACCGAGGTAGGTGCGAGCGAACTCGGTGATGTCGGGCAGCTTTTCGTCGATATGGGAGGGCTCGAGGTGGGTGAGGTCGAGCAGGACGTAGTCCTTGTTCGGTCCGCAGCCGCGGCCCTCGCGCACCTCGTTGGCCATCGAACGGGCCACGATGTCACGCGGAGCGAGGTCCTTGATCGTCGGGGCGTAGCGCTCCATGAAGCGCTCACCCTCGGAGTTGCGGAGGATGCCGCCCTCACCACGTGCCGCCTCGGAGAGCAGGATGCCCAGGCCGGCGAGACCTGTGGGGTGGAACTGGAAGAACTCCATGTCCTCCAGCGGGATCCCTCGGTTGTAGGTCACGGCCATGCCGTCACCGGTCAGGGTGTGCGCGTTCGAGGTGGTCTTGAAGACCTTGCCGACACCGCCGGTGGCGAAGACGACCGACTTGGCCTGGAAGACGTGGATCTCGCCGGTGGCCAGTTCGTAGGACACGACTCCGGCCGGGCGCTTGACCCCGTCGACCTCGGTCATGAGGAGGTCGAGGACGTAGAACTCGTTGTAGAACTCCACGCCGTGCTTGACGCACTGTTGGTACAGGGTCTGGAGGATCATGTGACCGGTGCGGTCTGCGGCGTAGCAGGAGCGGCGCACGGCGGACTTGCCGTGGTCGCGGGTGTGTCCGCCGAAGCGACGCTGGTCGATCTTGCCTTCGGGGGTGCGGTTGAACGGCAGCCCCATCTTCTCGAGGTCGAGGACGGCGTCGATGGCTTCCTTGGCCATCACCTCTGCGGCGTCCTGGTCGACCAGGTAGTCACCGCCCTTGACGGTGTCGAAGGTGTGCCATTCCCAGTTGTCCTCTTCCACGTTCGCCAGTGCGGCGCACATTCCGCCCTGGGCGGCACCGGTGTGCGAACGGGTGGGGTAGAGCTTCGTGAGAACGGCGGTGCGGGCGCGCTGGCCCGACTCGATCGCCGCACGCATGCCGGCGCCGCCGGCGCCGACGATGACGACGTCGTAATGATGTACCTGCATGTTTCTCCTTTAGGCCTTGCAGAACTCAGCCAGGACCGAGGGGTCCGCTCCGGCCGGGCAGGGATCGAACGTGAAGATGACGAGCGTGCCGAGCACGATGACGATGACCGAGGCGATGTAGAGGATCACCTGCAGGGACATGCGTGTGCCGGGCTTCTCGGAGTAGTCCATGATGATGGTGCGCAGACCGTTGGTGCCGTGCAACATCGCCAGCCACAGCATGAGCAGATCCCAGATCTGCCAGAACGGGCTGGCCCATTTGCCTGCGACGAATCCGAAGTCGATGGCCTGGACGCCGTCGCCGACCCACAGGTTCACGAACAGGTGGCCGAAGATGAGGATGACGAGCACGACGCCGGAGATGCGCATGAACAGCCATGCGAACATCTCGAACTTCGAGCGCGTCGACTTGTGCCGGGAGTAGCCGGTCCGCGGAGCCGGAATGGATGTTGTGCTCATGTCAGCCTCCGAAGGTGTGCATCAGCTGGCGGGGAATGAAGGCGATCATGATGATGAGCCAGACGATCATGACTCCCCAGAACAGCTTCTTCTGATTTTTCGGGCCACTCTTCGAGAAATCGACGAGAATGACGCGCAGACCGTTGAACGCATGGAACGCGATGGCGGCGACGAGCGCGATCTCACCGAATGCCATGACCGGTGTCTTGTAGGTTCCGATCACTGCGTTGTAGGCCTCGGGCGAGACGCGGACGAGTGCAGTATCGAGCACGTGGACCAGAAGGAAGAAGAAGATTCCGACGCCTGTGACGCGATGCGCGACCCAGGACCACATTCCTTCGTTTCCTCGGTACAGAGTGCCCGTAGACGCTTTGGCCACGGAGCATCCTCCATCTTGATAATTCGGGTGTGTACGTTTAGAAACTACGCCGAAGACCGCTCCCGTGCCAGTCGAGACACGGCTGAGCGTCCCGGATCACACCGCAACCCTGGCAATTCCCTCAAAACTGGGATTCACCGTCTCACGGAATTTCATTTACATCACAGTCGTGTGCTCTAAATTGTCTCGTTCCCGTTCAGACCTGGACGGCCCGGGAACACGGGCACACCATCGCCGAGGCGGTCCTGAGGTGGGGAGTTCCCCACCGGAGCCTTGAGGATCGGCTCATCCGACACGGCGGGCAACCTCGGGGAAGGTGTGCCCGAACTCTGAGACACTGAGATCGTGAACACGCACTTCCACGCCATCATCCCCGCCGGCGGATCCGGAACGCGCCTGTGGCCGCTGTCGCGTCGGGCGACGCCGAAGTTCCTCCACGATGTCCTCGGCCTCGGACGCAGCCTCATCCAGGCCACCTGGGACCGGGTCGCGCCCATCGTCGGCGACGACAGAGTCTGGGTGGTCACCGGCGAGAGCCACTTCGATCAGGTCGCCGAGCAGCTGCCGCATATCGCCCGCGGCCAGATCATCGCCGAGCCCTCCCCGAAGGATTCCGCTGCCGCCATCGGTCTGGCCGCCATGCTCATCGCCCGCGAGGATCCCGAGGCCATCGTCGGATCGTTCTCCGCCGATCATTCGATTACGAACGTCGACGAATTCCGTCTCGTCATCGATCAGGCCGTCGCCGCCGCGCAGACCGGAGACATCGTCACGGTCGGCATCATGCCCCGCAACCCCGCCACGGCCTACGGCTATATCGAGACCGGTGACCTGCTCGGGCTCGACGGGGCGCCCACGGCCCGGCGGGCGCTGGCGTTCGCGGAGAAGCCGGAGGCGAGCACGGCTCGTCAGTATGTGAACTCCGGTCGCTACCGCTGGAACGCGGGCATGTTCATCGCCAAAGCGTCCTCCCTTCTCGACATCCTCGCCGAGGAGGACCCGCCCCTCTATTCGGGGCTGGCCCGGATCGCCGAGGCCTGGGACACCTCAGACCATGACGAGGTCCTCAGCGCCGTGTGGCCCGGACTGGAGAAGCGAGCCATCGACTATGTGGTGGCCGAGCCCGCAGCCGCAGCCGGTCGCGTCATCGTCATCCCCGGTGACTTCGGTTGGGACGACGTCGGCGACTTCGATTCGGTGGCCAGGCTGCGCCAGCCGGTTCCCGGGGAGCCGCGGGGAGTGATCTCGATCGGCGGCAACACCGACCTGCTCGAGGTCGATGCCTCGGGAGTCGTGTTCTCCGAAGGACCGCGGACCGTGGCGATCGTCGGGCTCGACGACCTCGTCGTCGTCGACACCGACGACGTCCTGCTCATCACCTCCCGCTCGCACGCCCAGGACGTGAAGAAGGCCGTGTCCCTCGCCGATGAGCGCGGACTCGACGAACTGCTCTGATCCACAGTCGGCGCTCCCGGGGGAGTGGAGCGCGAAGTATGTCGAAATTGGTCGCAATGGGCACATTTATGACATCGAGTGCCTAGCATGGCTTGAAATGTTCGACATCGCCCATCCCCGACCTCCCCGCACTGAAGGACCCGACGTGATCAGCTCGACAATCGCTGAGATCGGTGCTGAACTCATCGATTTCCGCCGCGACATCCATGCCCATCCGGAACTGTCCTTCCAGGAGTTCGAGACCACCGACAAGATCGTCGCCCGTCTCGAGGCCGCCGGTCTCACACCCCAGCGCCTCGAGAGCACCGGAGTCGTCTGCGACATCGGCGACGGACCGGTGGCCGTGGGGCTGCGCGCCGATATCGACGCCCTGCCCGTTGATGACCTCATCGATGAGGAATTCCGGTCCACCGTGCCCGGCGTCGCCCACGCCTGCGGCCACGACGTCCACCTGACCTCCCTCATCGGTGCCGGCATCGCCCTCCAGAAGATCCACGAGACACGGCCCGGCGGACTCGGCGGACGCGTGCGACTGATCTTCCAGCCCGGTGAGGAAGTCACCCCGGGTGGTGCGCTGCGCGTGATCTCCCAGGGTGTCCTCGACGATGTGCCCGAAGTCTATGCCGTCCACTGTGACCCGAACGTCGACATCGGCAAGGTCGGTTCGCGCATCGGCGCCATCACCGCCGCCGGCGACACGGTCATCATCCGCCTCTCCGGTCACGGCGGGCACACCTCGCGTCCGCACCTGACCGAGGACCTCGTCTACGCGCTCGGCAAGCTCGCCACCGACCTGCCCTCGACCCTGGGTCGGCTGATCGACCCGCGCCACGCGATCTCTCTGGTGTGGGGCGAGATCAGCGCCGGCCATGCCGCGAACGTCGTCCCCAGCGAGGGCATCCTCCGCGGTACCCTGCGCTGCCTCGACGTCGACGGCTGGAACCAGGTCGCCGAGGTGCTGCCCGAGCTCGTCGACCGCATCGCCGGACCCTACGGAGTCGAGGTCGACCTCGAACATCGCCGAGGCGTCCCACCGGTGGTCAACACCGAAGACCAGGTCACCCTCATCGAATCCGCCGTCCGCGGGGAACTCGGTGAGAACTCGGTGCAGCTGACCCCGCAGTCCATGGGAGGGGAGGACTTCGCGTGGTACCTCACCCACTGCCCGGGAGCGCTCATCCGTCTGGGCACCCGCACGCCCGGCGGCATCACCTACGACATCCACCAGGGTGATCTGCTCATCGACGAACGTGCCGTGGAGATCGCCGCCCGCGTATTCACGGCCACCGCGCTCAAGGTCCTCGACCGCGAGCGCTGACCCGGCGGCTGATTGCTCGCACGCGGTCGGCCGCTGCTGCCTTCTGACCTGCCATGTGATCTGCCACGGACGATGTCTGATTACGCCGTGTCAGGGCGGGCCGATAATCTTGGACTCATGAGGATGAGAGCCCGAACCACGCAGATCGCCGCGCTCGCCGTCCTCACGCTCAGCGCCTGCTCCGTCAATGCCCCCGACGCCCTCGAAGAGGAACGGCTGGGCTGCCTCGTCTCGGCCCCGGCCGGCTTCGACGATCACTCCGCGGGTGCACTCACCCTCGAGGAGACGGAACTGGCCCGCGGGGCCGGAGTCTTCTCGGGCACCTCGAGTCAACGCGTCTCGGGAGGGTCGGCCACCTCGGCGGCATTGGATCGGATGCACAGGCACGACTGTGCACTGACCACGGTCATCGGCCCCGGCGGAGCGGACGAACTCGCGGACTTCGCCGCGGCTCACCCCGACGACCTGTTCCTCGGGGTCTCGCCCGGCACCGACGACCTGCCGAAGAACGTGCTGAGCATGGATTTCGATCTCGTCCCACCGGCGTTCATCGCCGGCTTCACCGCGGCCACTGCCTCGGAGACGGGAAAAGTCGGCATCGTCGTCTCGCACGGATTCCCGCAGGCCGACCGCATCCTGGCCGCCTTCGACGCCGGGGTCGACCTGTACAACAAGGAGAAGGACGAGGACCTGCCGAAAGCGGAGTCCTACCATCCCTCCTCGGACCGGGCCGCCTCGGCGAACGGTTCGCCGCGGGCGATCGACGACACCCGCGACGCCGGGAAGGACTACTTCGAACGATCCTTCGACGCCGATGTCGACGTGCTCGTCCCGTTCGGATCGGCGGCCGCGATGGGAGTGGTCACCTCAGCGGATGAGAAGCGGACCGACCTGACCGCGGATACGGGGGCCCCGGAGAGCGGGGAGGATGGGCCGAGCGCGCCGAAGGTCATCTGGTACGGCACCGCGGGCGGGTTCTCGAAGGCGATCGTGGCCACCGTCGAGCCGAACGTGCGCCGCGGACTGCGGACGATGTTCCCCGATTGGCCGCAGAGCAGGAACCCCGACGAGGTGGCCCCCGCACCGAAGACGGAACCGGAGGAGATCAGCGGCTTCGAAGTCAGCGAGCGACGGTACAAGGGCACGATCGACAACGGCGGGGTGCGGATCGTCGCCGAGGACGGATTCCTCTCCCGCGTCTCCGACGCCGGACGGGGGATCACGGACCTGCGGGAGCGAATCAAGAGCGGGGAGATCGACCTGGAGAAGGGATGAGGGGCGCACGCCGCATCGGATAAGCTGAGACGGTGATGAATGTACCCGCCGGCGTCGCATCGGACGACCCCATCCTGCAGCTGCCCAAAGTCTCCCTCCATGATCACCTCGACGGCGGTCTGCGCCCGTCGACGATGATCGAGCTGGCCGACTCGATCGGCCACACCCTGCCCGCCACCGATGCCGAGTCGCTGCGCCGGTGGTTCTCGGAGTCCGCGAACTCCGGTGACCTGGTCCGCTACCTTGAGACGTTCTCGCACACCGTGGCGGTCATGCAGAGCGAGGACAACCTGCGCCGAGTGGCCAAGGAATGGGTCCTCGACCAGGTGGCCGACGGCGTCTTCTACGCCGAAGCCCGGTGGGCTCCCGAACAGCACCTCGAGGGCGGTCTCGAACTCGACGCCGTCGTCGAAGCCGTCCAGGACGGTCTGGAAGCCGGCGTCTCCGAGGCGGCGGCCGATGGCAAGTACATCCGCGTCGGCCAGCTCATCACGGCCATGCGGCAGGCCGAAAACTCCCTGGCGATCGCCGAACTGGCCATCCGCCATCGCGAGAAGGGCGCGGATTCCGGTGTCGTCGGATTCGACATCGCCGGACCCGAGAACGGCTTCCCGCCGTCTGCGCACCTCTCCGCCTTCAACGCCCTGCATCAGGCGTATGTGCCGGTGACGATCCATGCCGGTGAGGCCGCCGGCAAGGAATCCATCCACGAGGCGGTCACCATCTGCCACGCCCAGCGTCTGGGCCATGGTGCGCGCATCGTCGAGGACATGGACATCGTCGACGGTCAGGGCCAGCTCGGCAGCCTCGCCGCCTGGGTCCTCGACCAGCAGATCCCGCTCGAACTGTGCCCGAGCTCCAACCTGCAGACCGACATCGGCGGCACCATCGCCGGACACCCGATCACAGGATTAAAAGACCTCGGCTTCGCCGTCACCATCAACCCGGACAACCGGCTCATGTCCGGCACCTCCGTCTCACGAGAGATGCGACTGCTCGTCGACGAGGCCGGCTGGAACCAGACCGACCTCGAATGGGCGACGGTCAACGCCGTGACCGCGGCCTTCCTGCCGCTGGACGTGCGTGAGCGCATGCTCGATGAGATCCTCATCCCCGGATTCGCCCGGGTGACCATTTGAGCTCACGCAATGGCCGGACCGCAGGCTCCGGCGCCTCACCGGAGCCCGAGGGGCACGGGATTCCTACCCCGCGGGCGATGCTGCTGCCCGTCACCGTCCTCAGCATCCAAGCACTGGCCCTGATCGGTGCCGCGGTGTCGTTCGTCATCACGGCGATCACCGCCGGACCGCTGGCGGCCTCGCTCATCGGTCTGGCCGTCATGTTCCTCATCTTCGCAGCCGGTGTCGGCGCCGCGGCCCGAGGCGCCTGGCGCCTGCACCGGTGGGCGCGTCCGGCGGCGATCGCCTTCGAACTGCTCGTCATCGTCTTCGCCTTCAGCGTCATCGGCGGTTCCCTGCTGCTGGGACTCGCATGCCTCGTCACCGCGATCGCCGTGATCATGGGCTTCTTCCTGCCCCCGGTCGTCGACGCCTACAACCGCGCCCTGACCGACTGATTCGGTGCAAGCAGGTATTCGTCCGAACACAGGTCGCTAGCGGATACTTTCGAGCGCGAAAAGTATCCGATAGCGACCTGAGTTCCGCGCTGAGTATCTGTTGGCGACCCAAGTCTTTTCGAGTTCGAGCAGCTGGGGCGGCCAGACGCTGCTGGGAGAATGCGTTACCTGTGCGCAGATTGCCACCGCGTCTGACGGGCAATCTGCGCACACTTAACTCGTCTCAGCGGGGCTGACCGCAGCAACGGACCCGAGGATCAGTCCGAACCAGGCAGCATCACACCTGCGGCGGCGACCATTTCTGGACGCTCGCAGCCTGAGCGGCGACGAGTCGCGAGGGAACCGCTGAGAAGACGGCATTACGTAGCCCCGCCAGCAAGGGCGATTCGAGTTGGAAAATCTGCCCCATGAGCCGGGACTTCTGAGCGATCGACTGCGTGCGCGGGCGGCGCAGGGAGTCATAGCGGCCCAGTGCCGCAGCGAGTTCTGGCGGTACTGAGACGCTCGGACCCAAATTGTGGTCCTGGTCCTCACCGGTGCGAGTGCCCGCACCCCTGGCGGCTTGCTCTTCGGTTTGTCCGAGCCGGCTCCTCCCAGATCCCGGAGACTCCCCGAGCAGCGGGGTGAGCAGGACGGCCAGCGTCGCCGCATCTTCGAGAGCCTGGCCTCCGCCTTGTCCGAGGTTCGGTGTCATCGCATGCGCGGCATCCCCGAGGAGGACGACGCGGCCACGATGGAAGCTGGCCAGCCGGCTCGAGAGGTCGGAGATCGCGGTGCGGCGGACCGCCTCGGCGTCGGTGGCGGCGATGAGCTCGGCGATGGGGGAGTGCCAGCCGATGAACATCTGCAGCGCTGTGGCCTTCTCGTCGGCGAAGACCGCGTTCTCGGGCATGTTCGCCACCGCGAACCAGTAGACACGGCCGTCGGCCAACGGGGCGATGCCGAAGCGGCGCCCGCGCCCGACCGATTCCCCGGCCTCGCCGGACAGCGCCACCGGCACCGAGGTGATGCCCCGCCATACGGAATACCCGGAGTACCGCGGTGCCACCGGTCCACCGGCGACACCGGTGCGGACCCGGCTGTGCAGACCGTCGGCGCCGATCACGAGGTCGAAACGTGCAGGTGCATCGAGGTGAGAGGAATTGGGTGTGAAAGTCAGCGTCCCATCGGATGCTGCCGAGGTCACCTCGGTGCCAGTGCGCACAGTCCCAGGAGCCAAAGCATCGAGGAGGATTCGGTGGAGGTCGGCACGGTCGACGATGCGCAGCGCACCGACGGCCTCGTCGGGCACCTGCACGATCCAGCGTCCATCGGCGCGGCGCTGACCTGCAGCGAAGCCTTCGACACTGGAGTCGGTCACGGCGTCGAAGGCTTCGCGCAGGCCGAGCGTCTCCAGCGCGGCGAGACCGTTGGCGAAGATCGACAGCCCCGAACCGCCGGCTCGCACCTCGGAGGCACGTTCGAACACGGTGACATCGGCGCCGGCTCTCTGCAGTCCCACGGCAGCCGAGAGCCCGCCGATTCCAGCTCCGATGACAGCGATTCTCATAGAGTCATCGTCGCATGCAGAACGACGGGTGGCGACGCCGCCGGCTGATCATTGGTACGCGTCAAGTGTGCGCAGAATGCCCAAAACCGGCCTCAGAGTGGCAATCTGCCACCACTTGACTCGTACCGAGGCGGAGCCCAGTGATTACTGGAGGTATTCGCCGCAGGCTTCGGTGAGGAAGTCGCCGGCGACTCCGCCCTCTTCGCCGAGGCTGATGGCGGTCTTCTGGATGCCCCACCACACGCGAGGCGAGCCGCCCCACTGCTGGCGGAACTCTTCGCGACGGCCAGGATCTCCGGCGAGGTCATCGGCGGCCAGCCCGATGCGGTCCTGAGCGTCATCGGCGGTGCAGCGCTCCTCGTCGTCCGGCCCCTTCGGGTCGAGCTCTGGGATGTCCTCGTCGTCGACGGTTGTCAGCGTGTACGCCGAGTTGCCGATCTCCTCGACGTCGAAGGTGCCGTGGATGAGCAGGAACGGGGACGCCCCGTCATCGACGTTGTCCGCATCGACGGTGACACTGACGCTGTCGGGGCTGTCGGCAGTCACGGTCGTCTCGCCGGAATCGGGAACCTCGGGGTTGCCGGTGTGCACGTACACCTTGAGGTAGGCCTCGGTCTTCTTCTCGGCCGCCTCGGCGAGGCCCTGCCACAGCGGGTCGGTGTCCTTCGCCCCACCCGGCGAGGAATCGACGATGGACACCTCCGACGCATCGTCCGGCGTCTCGATCGGGGTGACCTCTTCTTTGCTCACCGAGGGGCGCGGCTGGGGCCGGGTCTCATCGGGTGTCGCCACGCAGGCCGTCGTCGTGGCCAGCAGCGCAGCGGCGGACAGCAGGGCAAGGGGGCGAAGTCGCATGGTTCCTCGAGGTGTCGTCAGCGTCCAAGTGATATTGCCTCCAGCCTAATGTGCGCGACCGCCCGCGCCCGGGTGGACGCGCGGCGAGGCGGCGAAAGCGGCGCGGGCGCGAGGCCTCTGCGCCGAGATGCGGCGCACTGGCCCCGGCGTCACAGGCCGGGCGCCCAACCGCGGCGCCCGACCCTGCCGCCTCAGCCGCGGCGTGCTGCGGCGATGAGTTCGCGCAGGCTCTGCCGCTGGCCACCTTCGGCATCGAAGTTCGCTTCGTCGAGCCACTGCTCATACGCCGATCGCAGCGCCGGCCATTCGCTGTCGATGATCGAGAACCATGCGGTGTCGCGGTTGCGGCCCTTGTACACGAGGTGCTGCCGGAACACCCCTTCGAAGGTGAACCCGAAGCGTTCGGCGGCCATCTTCGACGGAGCGTTCGCGTCATCGCATTTCCACTCGAATCGACGATAACCGGAGGCGAAGGCGAGATCGGCGCAGAGGAAGAGCGCCTCGGTGGCCGACCGCGTACGGGCCAGCCCCGGACCCCAGAGGATGTGCCCGATCTCCATGACGCCGTTGGCGGCGTCGATGCGCATGAGCGCCTGCCGGCCCTCGGCCCGACCGGTGGATCGGTCCACGACGGCGAAGAAGAGGGGATCGGACGAGGTGGCCGCCTCGGCGATCCAGGAATCGAAATCGCTGCGTTCGGTCTGCGGTGTCTGCGGCAGGTAGCGGAATCGCTCCTCGATCCCGTCGGGTGCCGAGACCGCTGAGAAGAGTGCATCGCCGTGGACGGTCGGATCGATGGGTTCGAGGTCGATATATCGACCGTGGATGGGCTCTCGCCGAGGCGGCTGTGCGCCCGGGAAATTCGTGAGGTCGTCGTGCATGGCTGGGTCCTCGTCGTCGGGGTTCGGGTGGGTTATATGCGTCCGTGCCTGTGGGTGGCCAGGTGCGACCGTGCTCGGGGTGGGCAGGGGTGATCAGGATCCGGCTCAGTCCTCGCCGCCGTCGAAGCCGGTGGACAACTCGCGCAGAAGTCCGGCGAGTTTGCGGCTGCCGGCGGGGGTGAGTCCGCTGAGGATCTCCCGCTCCTTGACCAGCAGATCGGCCAGGGCGGAATCGACGGTGGCACGGCCGCTCTCGGTGAGGTGGACGAGCACTCCGCGCCGATCGCCGGGATCGGGGCGGCGTTCGACCCAACCGCGGGCGACGAGCCGGTCGATGCGATTGGTCATGGTGCCGCTCGTGACGAGTGTCTCCTGCAACAGTGTCGAGGGGGAGAGTTGATAGGGCTCACCGGCTCGACGGAGGGCGGAGAGCACGTCGAATGCCCAGCCCTCGATTCCGTAGTCGGAGAAGCTCGACTTCCGTGCCAGGTCCAACTGTCTGGCCAGACGCGAGACGCGGGAGAGGATCTCCATCGGGGAGACGTCGAGATCCGGACGCTCACGTCGCCAGGCTGCGACTATTCGATCCACTTCGTCCATGAATCGATTTTACGTCCATATCAAGAATCTTGAGAGCAAAGATACTTTTTGACGAGAGATTCCTTACGCTCAGGGTCCGTTTAACCTGCAGGTTTGGATGGACGGGTGCGTTTGGGAATATGGTTGTCCTTGGTTGTTGCATCCGTCAACGAACCTGCAGGGGCCAACCACCCGGCAGTGAGAGCGAAGGAAAACACGTGGATCTTTTCGAGTATCAAGCACGTGACCTGTTCGAGAAGCACGGAGTGCCCGTGCTCAAGGCCCAGGTCGCGACGACGCCAGAAGCAGCGAAGAAGGCCGCCGAGGATCTTGGCGGCGGAGTCGTCGTCGTCAAGGCACAGGTCAAGATCGGCGGTCGTGGGAAGGCCGGCGGCGTCAAGGTCGCCAAGAACCCCGATGAGGCCGCGGCCCGCGCCAAGGACATCCTGGGACTCGACATCAAGGGCCACATCACCGAAAAGGTGATGATCGCCGAAGGTGCCGATATCGCGGAGGAGTACTATTTCTCCGTCCTCCTCGACCGGTCCAACCGCACCTATCTGGCCATGTGCTCGAAGGAAGGCGGAGTGGAGATCGAGCAGCTGGCGGTGGAACGTCCGGAAGCGCTCGCCAAGATCCCCGTCTCCGCCATCGACGGCATCAACGATGCCAAGGCAGCAGAGATCGCCGAGGCGGCCGGCTTCGACGCCGACACCGCTGCGAAGATCGCCCCCGTGCTGACCAGCCTGTGGACCGTCTTCGAAAAGGAAGACGCCACCCTCGTCGAGGTCAACCCGCTGG
Organism: Brevibacterium sp.; assembly: GCF_052105255.1. Lineage (NCBI taxonomy): Bacteria > Bacillati > Actinomycetota > Actinomycetes > Micrococcales > Brevibacteriaceae > Brevibacterium > Brevibacterium sp. The sequence continues at coordinate 59,421 of NZ_JBQDYQ010000009.1, read as the reverse complement.
TCAAGACCGGCGCCGGTGACATCATCGCCCTCGACGGCAAGGTCTCGCTCGATGACAACGCCGTCTTCCGCCACAAGGAGCACGAGGAGCTGCGCGACATCAGCGCAGAGAACCCGCTGGAACTCAAGGCCAAGAAGCTCGACCTCAACTACGTCAAGCTCGACGGTGAGGTCGGAATCATCGGCAACGGCGCAGGACTGGTCATGTCGACCCTCGACGTCGTCGCCTACGCAGGTGAGAACCACAGCGGCGTCAAGCCCGCGAACTTCCTCGACATCGGGGGCGGCGCCTCGGCTGAGGTCATGGCCAACGGACTCGACGTCATCCTCGGCGATGATCAGGTGAAGTCCGTCTTCGTCAACGTCTTCGGCGGAATCACCGCCTGTGACGCTGTGGCCGACGGCATCGTCAAGGCCCTCGAGATTCTCGGCGACCAGGCCACCAAGCCGCTCGTCGTCCGCCTCGACGGCAACAACGTGGAAGAGGGACGCGCCATCCTGCAGAAGGCAGCGCACCCGCTCGTCACGCTCACTGACACGATGGACGGTGGAGCCGACAAGGCCGCCGAACTGGCTGCTGCCAAGTAAGGAAAGGTCTTTACAACAATGTCTATCTTCCTGAATTCCGATTCGAAAATCATCGTCCAGGGCATCACCGGCGGAGAGGGCTCGAAGCACACCGCTCGTATGCTCGCCGCCGGGTCGAACGTCGTCGGTGGTGTCAACGCCCGCAAGGCCGGCACCACCGTCAAGCACAAGGACCAGGCTGGCAACGAGGTCGAACTCCCCGTCTTCGGAACCGTGGCCGAGGCGATGGAAGCCACCGGTGCTGACGTGTCCGTGGCCTTCGTGCCGCCGGCGTTCTCCAAGGACGCCGCGATCGAGGCCATCGACGCGAAGATCGGTCTGCTCGTCATCATCACCGAGGGCATTCCCGTGCAGGATTCGGCAGAGGTCTGGGCCCGTGCGCAGGCGGCCGGAAACGCCACCCGCATCATCGGACCAAACTGCCCGGGCATCATCACCCCCGGTGAGTCGCTGGCCGGCATCATCCCGGCCAACATCACGAAGAAGGGCAAGCTGGGCCTCGTCTCGAAGTCCGGCACCCTGACCTACCAGATGATGTACGAGCTGCGTGACCTCGGCTTCTCGACCGCCATCGGCATCGGCGGAGACCCGGTCATCGGCACCACGCACATCGATGCGCTCGAAGCCTTCGAGGCCGATCCTGACACCGAAGCCATCGTCATGATCGGCGAGATCGGCGGAGACGCCGAAGAGCGTGCCGCCGCCTACATCAAGGAGAACGTGACGAAGCCGGTCGTCGGCTACGTCGCAGGCTTCACCGCTCCCGAGGGCAAGACCATGGGCCACGCCGGCGCCATCGTCTCCGGCTCCTCGGGAACCGCTCAGGCCAAGAAGGAAGCCCTCGAGGCTGCAGGCGTCAAGGTCGGCAAGACCCCGACCGAGACCGCCGAGCTCATGCGCGGACTCCTCGCCTGAAGGTGCTGAGTATCTGAGTCGCTGATTCGTGGAGCCGCTGAGACTCTGGCGTCGGGCCGGGACTGTTCAAACAGTCCCGGCCCGACGTCTTTCTGTTTTTCAGCCACGACGTACTGTTGTCGGCTGCTTCTCTAGGTGCTTCGGCATCAGTCACCCTCGCTGGCTTTCCCTACAGGTGCTGCACCATCCATCACCGTCAGCGGCAAAACACACCGGTGCAAAGGTGCAGTGTGAAGCTAAAGGTGTGGGATGGTGCTCAGAGCCTCGCGCAGTCGATGCGCACGCCCGAATCCTCGAGGCGCTTCCGGTCAGGCTCGGACAGACGGTCGTCGGTGATGATGAGATCGAGCTCGTCGAGCGCCACTGCCTTGAACCGAGCATGGGTGTCGAATTTCGTCGAGTCGGCCACGAGGAACGTGCGTTGGGCGGCCTGCCGCGCTGCGCGTTTGAGCGTGAGCTTGTCGGTCTCCGAGGTGGTCAGGCCGTGGTCCAGATCCCAAGCACCGGCGCTGAGGAACGCCGTGTCGATTGAGAGCGAGGCCAGGGTCGCCGCGGCCAGAGGCCCGCTCGAGGACCCGCTGTTGATGTCGACGCCGAAGTCATCGCCCAGGTCGAAAGACAGCGGATGACGAGGATGACCGACGGGGACAACCGTATTCCCCGGTGTTGAGTACGACTGCTGGTGCACAGGGCCGCAGGCCCCGGACCTCGGTATTGAGTACGTTCACTGATGAGGGACTAGTCTGAGAATGTGAACTCTCAGACATCTGATCAGACAGCGCAGTCGACGAACCCCGCGGACCTTCTCCCCGACACCGGCACCGCAGCCCCACCTGTCGACCCCAGCCCCGAGGCGCACCCGCGCAACTTCGGGTCCGATAACTGGGCCGGGGTCCACCCCGAGGTCATCACGGCCATTGCCGAGGCCAACGTCGGCCATACGCCCGGCTACGGCGGAGATCCGTGGACACAGCGCTTCCACGACATCATGGCCCACCATTTCGGACCCGAAGCCCAGGCGTTCCCCGTCTTCAACGGCACCGGAGCGAACGTCCTCGCCCTGCAGTCGGCACTGCCGCGGTGGGCGGCGGTGATCACGGCCGCCTCGGCGCATATCAACTACGACGAGACCGGCGCACCTGAGAAGGTCGGCGGACTCAAGATCGTCGGCGCCGCGACCGAGAATGGCAAACTCACCCCCGAGACCATCAAGGGCGCGATCATCGGCCGCGGCCACGAACACAATGCGCAGCCGCTGGCCGTGAGCATCTCCCAGTCCACCGAATGGGGCACGACCTACACCCCAGACGAGATCGCCGCGATCGCTGCCACCGCTCATGAGCTCGACATGATCGTCCACGTCGACGGCTCCCGGTTGGGCAACGCCGCCGCCCACCTCGGCGTCGGACTCGGCGACATCACGACCGCGGTCGGCGTCGACATCATCAGCCTGGGCGGGACGAAGAACGGCCTGCTCGGCGCAGAGGCGGTCGTCGTCCTCAACCCCGACATCGGCCACGGAATGCGCTTCCTGCGCAAGATGAATCTGCAGCTGGCCTCGAAGATGCGCTTCCTCTCGGCACAGCTCAACGCCCTGTACGAAGGCGACCTGTGGCGGAACTCCGCCACCCGCTCGAACGAGATGGCGCTGTATCTCGCGGACAGCCTCGCCGAGGCGGTCGCTCAGAGCCGTGTCCACGGCATCGAGATCGTGCAGAGAGTTGAGTCGAACGTCGTGTTCGTCCGGATGCCCGCCGAGGTGGTCGCCCGTGCCCGACAGACGTTCGCCTTCGCCGACTGGCCCTTGGAGAAGGACATCGTCCGCCTCATGTGCGCCTTCGACACGACGACCGAGGACATCGACGCACTCGTCGCCGCCATCGCAGGGGACTGATCCGACGCTCCCAGGCTGCGGAACCGTCGAGCGGCCGTGCCAGCCACGACGGCTGATACCCTCCTGAACTGACAATTGTCCGCAGAGAACAACACTGAAGAAAGAAGATGAATGAAGAAAGCCCTCGTTCCTGCCCTGACGATTCTGCTCGTGCTCATCGTCGGGGTGATCGGATACATCCTCAATTCGGGTCCGGTATCGGGCGACGAAGCGGCGGATGACTGCGACGTCTCGGCCTACACCATGGGTGTGAAGTGGCAACAGCAGAGCGCTGAGGCGATGGCACTGCAGGGACAGACCTATGAGATGGCTGCGCGTCAGCTCGACAAGGCCGTTTCCAAGGCCCCGGGCGGGGAAGATCTGGCTATCATGACCGACCTCGACGAGACTGCCATCGACAATTCGAAGCTGCTGGCCCGTGATATCGCCAAGTGCCATGACTTCAGCGGCTGGGACACCTGGGACGACTGGGAGGAGAACGGGGAGCCGGCAATGATCCCCGGTGCGTTGGAATTCTTCGAACATGCCGACCAGCTCGGAGTCGACATCTACTACGTCTCGGACCGGACGGAAGAGAATCGGGCGAAGAATGTCGAAGCCATTGCCAAGTTGGGCCTGCCCCAGGCCGATGACGAACACGTGATGCTGCTTGGCCCGCCGAAGGATGAACGGCGCGCGAAGGTCGAGGCGAACCACACCCTGCTCATGCAGCTCGGTGACACCCTGCACGATTTCGATGGCGCATTCGCGGATGCGTCCGTCGACGAGCAGAGGAAACTGGTGGAGAAGAACCGTGCGAAGTTCGGCACCGAATGGATCGTCCTACCCAATCCGACCTACGGCGACTGGAGCGAATCCGACCTGGACGCATGGGACGCACCGGTTCGCGCTGATGACTGAAGTCGGGCGGCGGACCGACTGCGGGCCCGGCTGAACGCCGACCCCAGCAGCGATCCCATTGAAATTGCCCCGCACTGACGACAGTGCGGGGCATTCTCGTTCCAGCGAACCGGCGCGCGACTACTTCTTCTTGCGCCGGTCGACCTTGACGGAGACGACGGGAACCTCGGAGTCGAGAATGATGCGCTGGGCCGTCGAACCCATGATGAGCTTGCCGACGGGGGAGCGGCGGCGTGATCCGATGACGATCATGCGGGTGTCGGTGGTCGCCTCGGCGAGGGCCAGGAGCTCTTCGACGGGATCATTGCCGCGGAGGAACTGAAGGATCTCATGGGAGACCTCGGAGGACTTCAGCGTCTCCTTGAGCTCCTCGATGTCCTTGCTGGTGGCCACGCCGCGCTCGTCGGGAGTCTCACCGATTCCGGCATTGAGGACGACGAGGACGTCGTCGAATGCGCGGGCCTGCTCGATGCCGAATTCGACAGCGGCCTTGCCTTCGGGCGAGGGGGAATAACCGACGAGAATTGTCATGATCTCTCCTGGTGCGACAGTGGACGAAGCTCTCTCAACTACTAGCATATCCGCCCTGTTCGGGCGGGTGGCTGTTCACTCTGCGGGGAGGGCCTCGGCCGGTGATTGAGGGCACACAAGCGAGGAGGCGGCAGACGGCCCGCTCGGTTTAGACTGAGCGAATGTCCGCCTCCCTGCTGCCCTCTGACTCCGCCGCCGCCCACCGCAGCCGGGAACTGTTGGCGGCTTACCCCCGGCTGAGCGACATGCCCGGTCTGCCGCAGGCGCGGATGCTCATCGATTACGTCATCGGACGCCGCTGCGGAGTCCTCGACGTCTCGGGCCGAGACACCGAAGGCACCTTCGTCGCCGCCGAACTCTCAGCTGAGGTCCCTGAGAACCTCATCCTCGTCGATGATGGGCACGGTCTGCAGGCGACCCTGCTCAGCCGTCTGACGCAGGTGTGCACATACAACGACCGGCTCGACGAGGCGCGGGCCTCGGCCGCGGCGGTCGAGTCTTCGGCCGGCGCCGGCGATTCCGCGGGAGTCGCCGGAGAGGCCGGCACCGAAGCGGCACCCGTGCTGGCAGTGAGCGAGCTCAGAGAGATCGCGGAACTGGCCGAGCTCGCTGTGGGGGAGACCTGGGCCGTCGTCAACGCTCCGAAGGCGCTGAACGCGCTCACCGAGACGATCGCGGTGCTGCAGCCGTTCGCGAGCACCATCATCGTCATCGGCCGCAGCGATGCGATGAGCCGCGGCGTCAACAAGGAACTTGCCCGCGGCTTCGGCCGAGTCGATGTCTCTCCCGGGGTCGGCAAGCACCGGATGATCATCGGCAGCCGCCCCCTGTCCTCTCCGAGCCTGCCGGAATTCCCGCGCCGCGGAGTGATCTCCCACGGCGGTGTCGGTGAGCTCGAAGTCCGCGCACATGGGGCCTGCTTCTCCGGGACGAAGAGCGATGAGGGCTCGGAGCTGCTCATCGACTCTCTGCTGGGGCTGCTCCCGGGTGAAGCGCTGGAGTCTGTGCTCGACCTCGGCTGCGGCAACGGTTGGCTGCTCACCGTGGCCATGCGGGCCTCGGGGGCGAATACGGGATTCGGCGTCGATGTGTCGAAGGCGGCGGTCACCTCGGCGAGGGCCACAGCGGAAGCGAACGGAGTCGACGTCGACATCATCCTCGGTGATGCCGCGGACCGGGAAGAGCCGGCGCTCGCGGGCCTGGGCGAATTCGACCTGGTCCTGCTCAATCCGCCGTTCCATCAGGGAACGACCATCGAGACAGAGACGGCCGCGGCGCTCATGGCCACGGCCGCCGAGCATCTGGCTCCGGGCGGGCAGGTGCTCACGGTGTTCAATTCGCACCTGCGCTACCGGGATCGTCTCGAATCGACCATCGGACCGAGTCGGGAGCTGGCCCGGAACAAGAAGTTCACGGTCATCGCCAGCCGTCGCGGCTGAGGCCTCTCGGCAGCTGTGCGGTCGGGTCGGCAGGTGGCCGTCCCGACCGCACGACGTCACCGACGATTGCGGCGATAGATCCGCCAGGTGCTCACCTGGTCCCAGATCACGATGATCCAGATCGCGATGACCGTGATGATCTGCTGGATGTCGGCGTTCGCGGTGTTCGTGAGCTCGGGGTGGAGGACCGGCTGAGTGAGCAGCGCGATGGTGAGGAAGACGGCCATGGCGACGTCGACGATTCCGCCGATGAGGGCCACGGCCGGTTTCGCCGAGGCGGTCGTGAACTTGATGATCTCGACTGCGGCCATGAGGGCAAGGAAGGCCCAGTAGCCGACCAGCCAGCCGACGCCGAGGTCGGGGTTGATGAACGTCTCCCCATCGTTGAGGTGGCTGACGTAGAGCAGGGTCGTGGGGATGAATGGGATGGCTGCCAGGGCGACGATGAAGACCAGCCCGAGCCCCGCCTCGGCGCGGATCTGCCTGCTGTGGGAATCGCGACGGTCGAGGTCATCGATCGTCCACGTGCCCGACTTCCTTTTGCGCATCGTTTCGGCTGCGCCGCCGTCCGAACTGCGGTCGCCGAGGCCGATGATGATCGTGATGACGGCGAAGGCGGTCAGCAGCGCGGTGACGGTGCTGCCGACGGTCTTGCCGATCAGTTCGCCGATCTGGACGTCGGGGGAGGTGGCGAGAGTGACCACGACATTCGTGAGAATGGCCAGCAGGCCGACGGCCGGCAGGATCCAGCGCAGGCTCCAGAGGAAGAGCGGGTACGATTTCGGGCCGATGAAGTGCTGTGGTGAGTTCGAGTACTCCCGCGACAGCGCGACGGGATCGCCGAGCTCTTCGAGGACCTCGCGCTCGACAGTTGCCGCGTGATCCGGGGACGTGTCCGCATCCTCGCCGAGGCGGGCGTCGACCATGTCATCGATCGTGGCGGTGATCTCGGCGGCAATGTCCGGGCGGGACTCTTCGGGGAGGTGGCGGGTGACGTTGTCGACGTAGATTTCGGTGAGCGCACTCATGGTGTGCCGTCCTTCCAGAGCTTCGTGATGCTGGAGTCGAGTTCGAGCCAGTGGCTGTGCAGTGCGGCGGCGACTTCGGCGCCGCTGTCGGTGAGTGTGTAGTACTTGCGGGGGCGGGCTTGTTCGGTATTCCAAACCGATGTGAGCAGCCCCTGCTTCTCGAGCCGCCGCAGCAGGGGGTAGAGGGTGTTGGCTTCGGTGGCGATGCCTGCTTCGGTCAGCGTCGTCAGCAGCGAGTAGCCGTACTGCGGCCGTCGACAGGCGACGAGGCTGGCGAAGACCACGGTGCCGCGTCGCAGCTCCTGCTCGTGGGTGGCCAGTGCCTTGTCTTCATCCTCGTTCATGCATCACACGATAGTGTGTGTCACACACTATTACAAGAGGCGGGGTATGAGGAATGTGGCAGAAGCATCGGGCCGACAGTGCGCCGAGCGCGGATCTGATGTGTCCGTGCGCCGCACTTCGCTATTGACCGGAGGGGTGGAGAGTGAGTGCTGCAGTCATTGAACTGAGCACGGCGACGGCGGTGAGGGCCGGCGCTCCATCGGCGGAGCAGGGCCTCAGTGATCGCTATTCCGTCAGATCGAGCATCGGCGTCGAGCGCCGGAACCCGCGAGTGACGACGGCGAGATAGGCGATGCCGATGAGCAGCCAGATCGCACCGATCAGCAGAGTCCGGGGCGAGAGGCTCGTCCACAGCCACAGCGTGAGGCAGAAGCCGATTCCCGGCAGCACGATGAAGCTGAAGACTGCGGCGCCTCCGCGCCTCTTCCCATCGATGACGAAGTGCTTGATGACGGAGAGGTTGACTGCAGAGAACGCGATGAGCGCGCCGAAGCTGACCATCTCCGAGATGAAGCCGAGATCGACGGCAAGGGCGAGCAGAGACACCAAACCGACCGCGAGCGTGGCGAGAACCGGGGTGTGGAATCGAGGAGAAAGGCGACCGAAGAACGACTTGGGCAAGACTCCGTCGCGTCCCATGGCATACAGGATACGGGAAACCGAGGCCTGCGAAGTCAGAGCCGAGCCACAGGCACCGGCGACGTAGGCGGCGGTGAAGAAAATTGTCAGGAACTGGCCACCTGCGGCCGCCATGACGTCGAGCGCGCCGGAGTCGACGTCGGTGAAATCGTTCGATGGGTAGGCGAGTTGAGCGAGGAAGGACAGGGCGATGTAGATGAGTCCGCCGGTGACGGTGGCGATGATGATTGCACGAGGTACAGTGCGCTTTGCGTCTTTCGCCTCTTCTGACAGCGTCGAAACGGCGTCGAATCCGAGGAAAGACAGGCACAAGATGGCCGCACCGGCCATCACATTGCCGAAGCCATCGGCGGTTCCGTCGCCGGTGAACGGCGCTGCGAGATCGACAGTTCCCGTCCCGGTCATCGACGCAATCCCGAGCCCTGCGAAGGTGAAGATGAAGATCGTCTGGGCGGCGATGATGACGACATTCGCCCTTGCTACGGACACGATGCCGATGATGTTGAGGACAGTGACGAGGGCGATTGCGGTGACGACGAAGATCCACGCCGGGATGATCGGGAATGCGGCCGAGAGGTAGATGCCGATGACGAGGTAGTTGATCATCGGCAGGAACAGGTAGTCGAGCAGCAGTGCCCACCCGGCGACAAAGCCGATACCCGCCCCGAAGCTCTTCTGCGTATAGGTGTAGGCGGATCCCGCGAATGGAAGTTCGGCTGCCATCTTCGCGTACGATCTGGCGGTGAATACCATCGCAAGCAGCGTGATGACATAGGCGAGGGGAACTCGGCCTCCGGTGACCTGGGTGACGATGCCGTAGGTCGTGAAAACCGTGAGCGGCACCATGTAGACGAGTCCGAAGAACACCAGGGAGGGGACTCCGAGTGCTCGTTTGAGTTGACCTTGGCCGTCCGTTCGGTGGTCGGTTGTGTGTTGGGGCATGATGGTCCTTTCAGGCCCTCGAATACACGGCAGTGCCGCCGAGGTAGGTGGTGCGGACCGGCAACAGTGCCAGTTCGCGCGGGGTCAGGTCACGCGGATCGAGGTCGAATCGAATGAGATCGGCGCTCGCTCCGACCTGAATGGCTCCCCACGGTTCGGGGGAGGCGTCGGCGAAGGCCTGGTGAGCCACGGCCGCCGAATAGGAATCGAGAGCACGGTCGACGTCGACGATCTCCTCCGGAATCCATCCGCCGTATGGTTCTCCCGCCTCGTTCTGCCGGCTGGTGCCGATCGCCAGCCCTTCGACGGGTGTGCCTGAGGTGCACGGCCAGTCCGAGCCGAAGGACAGGTATCCGCCGTTGTCGAGGATCGTTCTCATGCGGTACTGCTGCCGGGCACGATCCTCGCCGAGGCGGGGGACCGTGAGCACAGTCATGAGGTCATCGAGTTGTGCCCACAAAGGCTGCATATTGGCGATGACCCTGAGGCCTGCGAACCGGTCGAGATCAGCCGATTCGACGAGTTGAGCATGGGCGATGACCGGCCGTCGGTCGCGTGGCCCGTTGGCGGCGATGGTGGACTCGATGGCGTCAAGGGCCTGCCGGACGGCGGCGTCGCCGATAGCATGGATGTGAACTTGGAAGCCAGCGGCATCGACGGCACGAACCGCCTCCGCGAGAGTGTCTCCCTCCCACACCCGCAGACCGTGGCTGTGCAGGGAGGAGCAGTACGGTTCGAGCAGCGCTCCGGTCTCGTTCTCGACGACGCCGTCCGCGAAGAACTTCACCGTCCGGGCGGTGAGCATCTGACTGGCGAGTTCGTCTACGCACTGTCGGGCCTCGATCATCGCCGGCAGCTGCTCGGCAAAGTGGCGAGGGTCGGCATAGAAGGCGAGATTGAATCGGATGGTCAGCCGCCCCTGCCTTGCAGCTGCTACATAGGTTTCGACGTCGGCAGGCTCGACCCAAGCGTCCTGGACCCAGGTGACTCCGCGCTGAAGGTAATAGTCGGCCGCCCGTTCGAGCGAGCGCAGGCGCATCGATTCGTCCAACGGCGGGCGGACGGCATCGACGAGGTCGACCGCTCCCCATTCCCGCAGTGTTCCCAGAGGTGAACCGTCGGCTCGACGGGGGATCTCACCGAGTTCGGGTTCGGGCGTGCTCGCAGTGACACCGGCGAGCTCGAGGGCGCGAGAATTGCACCATACCGTGTGATAGTCCCAGGCGCGCAGCACTGCGGGGCGATCAGGCACGGCCTCGTCGAGCCAATGGGCGTCGAAGAGCCCGCTGTCGACGAGACTGCCGTCGTAGGAGGCGCCAGTGATCCATTCGAGGTCAGGGTTGGCCTCGGCGAAGCGGCGCACTTCGGCGATGATTTCGGCGACGCTGGCACACGAGCGCACCTGCGGACCTTCGGCCTCGAGCCCGCCGAAGATTGGATGAGCATGACCATCGGCGAAGGACGGCATGAGGAAGCCGCCGCGAAGGTCGACCGTTTCGATATCGACTGACTCGCCGGCCACAGGCTCGTGTGGGTCGGCGAGCGACGGAGACGATGGGGGAGTGCTCAGCTGTCGGGCCACCTCGGCGGATCCGATCGCGATGATGACACCGTCGTGGACCAGCAGTGCGTCAGCGGGCTCTCGTCCGGCCCCGAGCCAGATGGTGCCGTTATGGAAATGCGTCGATGCCAATTCGGTTCGTCCCCGCTTCTCTGTGTGTGATCTCTGGTCCACTGCCAAATACGAACAGTGTTCGTATCTGTGACTGGGAACACGATACACTCTTCGAAAGGTTCGGGGAAGAGGAAGTCGAGGCCAGTGTGAGACTCAATCGGGAGCGGCTCGTCGATGCTGCGCTCGCCCTCGTCGATGAGGAGGGCGCGGAGGCGCTGTCGATGCGGACTCTGGCGGCTCGGGTCGATCGTCAGGTGTCATCGCTGTACAACCATATATCCGGTCGTACCGCACTGATCGAGGCGATGCGGGCCCGCATCGTCGCCGAAATCGACGTCACGCCGTTCGCCTCGGCTGAGCAGACTGCGTTGGGGACGACCGTGTCGAGGCAGACTTCGGAGTCGGTCCCGTGGGATGCAGCGCTCGAGTGCTGGGCACGCTCGTACCTGCACGCTTTCTCCGCGCATCCGAATCTCATCCGCCTGCTCGCGACGACGTCGATCGGCGATCTGTCGACGTATCGGATGTACGACACTGTGGTGGCTGGATTGCGCCGAGGCGGCTGGCCCGAGTCGAGGACCGTGGCGGTCATGCGCACGGTCGAGGCTCACATCCTCGGGTCGGCGCTCGACATCATCGCCCCCGCCGACCTCATTGCTCAGGACTCGGCTGACGAGCGGTTCGCGTCGATTCGTGCGGCGCTGGATCCGGGGTTCGCGGGCACCTCTTCGGCGACGGCCGCGTTCGAATTCGGGCTGCGCGCTCTCATCGACGGGCTGCGGCTGCAACTGGAGGCGATTGTACCGTGATCGGTGAGTCGCCCGAGCAGTTCTGGGAGCTGGCGCGGAAGACCCGGCCCGACCTTCCCGGCGAGATTCCCGAAGCATGGGCCTTCGGTGCGACTCGCGAGCACGCGGATGACCTCCTCGCTCTCGTGCTGTCCGGGACGAAGACGGGCACCGCCTCGGCGCTGTGGGACATCGAAGCCGACGGCGATTCCGTCCCCGAGGTGGGCGAACTGAGCATCATCCTCGACGGCCGGGGCCGACCGAGAGCCCTCATCGAAACCACGGCGATCGACATCGTGGCCTTCTCCGCAGTGACCGCCGAGCATGCCCATGCAGAAGGGGAGGGCGACCGAACCCTGGCTGCCTGGCGCGACATCCATGAACGCTTCTGGAGCGAGCATGGACGGCGTGGTTTCTCGCCCGAGATGCCGATCGTGTGTGAACGTTTCCGGATGCTCTTCGGCGCGGCCGGCGAAGTGCCTGACAGCGAATCCGGCGACGGCTCACGTGGGAAGAGCGCATGAGCGAAACCGAATACTGGGACCTCATCCACGCGGAGCGCGCACACCTGGCCGCTCTGCTGACGACTCTCGGAACTGAGCAGTGGGCGCACGCCACCCTGTGCATGGAATAGTCGGTCGAGCAGGTCGTCGCCCACCTGACCGCCGCGGCAAACACCGGGCGGTGGGCCTGGATCCGGAGCATCGGCCGAGCAGGTTTCGACCCTGCAAAGCACAATGCGCGACTGCTCAAGCGCCGCCTCGGTGGCTCACCGGGGGAGACTCTTGCGAAGTTCCGCGACTCGCCGCGAAGGACTTCGCAGTGAACTCGAAGACCCTGGTCAAAGGGTTGAAGCTCAGTTCTGTCGACGCCGACTTCGAATCCGGAAGCGGGCCGGAGGTGACCGGTCGTGTCCTCGACCTCGTGCTGGCCATGGCCGGCCGACCGGAAGCACTGACAGAACTGACCGGGAGCGGAGTCGCCGAACTCCGGCAACGTGTGGACTGAAACCTCAGCCGAATCCGACGACTCCGACCGCGACAAGGACGAAACCGAGCAGTTGAAGAGTCGCGCGCACGATCTGGAAGACGTCCCACCGTCTGCGCATGGCGATGAATCCCTCGGGGGCGGCCTCCTCGGTGATCCGTCCCGTCCGGGTGTTGATCGGGACGTTCCCGATGATCGTCACGACCAGAGCGACGCTGAGGCTGATTGCTGCCGAAACCAACCATGCGTTGGGCTCATCGATGGCAATGATGATGGCAAGCGCTGTCGCTGCGGTCATCCCCACCGGCATCACCCGGCCGAACGTCTTCAGCAGGCCCCTCTCCATGATCAGCTGATTGTCCGTCCTCAGCTGACGGATCACCGGATGAACCAAGGCGGCCGACCCGAATTCCGCTGAGCCGACGAAGCCGGTGACGAGGACCGCAGCCAAAGTCAAGGCATCCATGACCTCTCCTCTTAATAGGTAGTTATACTATCCATAATAGATAGTAGAGGTATCTGCTAGGGTCGAGCAAGATCAGTCACCGAACATTGCTGACAGTGACGGGAGGAGATGACGATGCAGGAATCAGCGGAGAAGTCGGGGATGAGGATGGCGGAGCTGTCCCGTCGTTCGGGCCTCAGCGTGCCGACCATCAAGTACTACCTCCGCGAAGGACTGCTGCAGCCGGGACGACGGACAAGCGTGAATCAAGCCGTCTACGATCACACTCATCTCGAGCGGCTGCGCCTCATCGGGGCAATGACGTCGGTGGCCGGACTGCCGTTGGCGAAGGTGCGAGCCGTCGTTGAAGCGGTGGACGGGCAGGCCTCGGAAGTCGAAGCGATGGGCGTCATCCAGGACGCGCTCATCGACGAGGCCGAGACGGACGATTCAGCCGCCTCGGCGATACTCGACCGCGCGATCACAGCGCGAGGTTGGCACTGCGCGAAGTCGTCACCGGCCTATCGGGCGGCTGTGAACGCGGTTGCCATGTTGACTACGGAGAACCTGACTCCGATCCTCGACCGGCTCGACGCCTATGTCGAAGCCGCTGAAGACGTCGGTCGCACCGACCTCGACGCGATCGGTGACGCAGGCAGTCTGGAGGAGCGGATCCGCGGAGTCGTCCTCGGCAGCGTGCTGCGCCGACCGCTGCTCGAGGCGCTGGTCCTGCTCGCACAGCAGCACTTCGCGCAAGACCTCACTCGGTCGGAAGAAAGCTGACCGGGAACAGCTCCGTCCTGGCGATGACGCGATCGCGTTCGGCGGTCTGCGCCTGACGTCGCGGATCTGCGAGGCAGGAATCGAGCGCTTCCTTGGATTCGAACCGATAGAACTGCACCTCGTCGGGCTCACGTCACTCGGTACCCCAGCGCTCACGGCTCCTGCGGCTTCGCGTCGTAGGTGAGCCAGTTCGTCTTCGCTGCGACATCGTCATAGAGCACTTGAGCCTGAGCGTTGTCATCGGCGGTGATCCACCGGACCACCGAACAGCCTTCGGCCGCGGCGATCATCTGCAGCCGGGAGATCAAGGCACGGCCGACACCGCGGCCGCGCGCCTCGGGATCGGTGAAGAGATCGTCGAGCCAGATGCCGACGCTGCCTGTCGAGGGACGCGAGAAACGACGATAGTCGGCGATTCCGACGAGCGATCCGTCCGCCTCGGCGACGAGGCTGTTCACCTCATGGTAGGGATCGATGATCCAGCCCCATACGCGGGAGACGATCTTCTCGGAGGGCTCCAGTCGGTAGAACTCGCGGTAGGCACGGAAGAGTTCCTTCCACCGGGCCTCGTCGGCAGGAGAGGTGGGGCGGATCGTCGGAGCCGGGGACGTCGTCATCGGCAGTCCTCTCACTAGGTTCGGTGCAGCACTGACCACATTACGTTCCCCGCATCTGTTCAAGCGGAGTTCCGGACGATATGTGCTGGAAATGTGCGGCAGATTCCGCACGGATCGTCCGGAACTCGCCGCATACGGCTCATATGAGACAGAAAAATGCCCCGGTGCGGAAGCCTGTCGACCTCCGCGGCGGGGACCGCGGTACGCGAGAGGGGACTTGAACCCCTACGTCCGAAGACACTGGAACCTAAATCCAGCGCGTCTACCAATTCCGCCACTCGCGCTGAAGCGGCCACCCACGCGGCCGCAACGTCCTCAAGATTAGCAGGGGCGGCCCGAGTTGTTGAAAACTCGGACCGCCCCGATGCTCAGGCCACGATCGCGCCGGCGCCGCTACCTGGGCAATGCGACGAAGCCGCAGCAGACTCAGGCAGCGTCGATGCCGAGCTCCTTGCGCACGCGGGCGACGTGCCCGGTGGCCTTGACGTTGTACTGGGCGAGTTCGACCTTGCCCTCGGCATCGACGACGACGGTCGAGCGGATGACGCCCTGGACGACCTTGCCGTAGTTCTTCTTCTCGCCGAAGGCACCCCACTCGGTCATCATCGTCTTGTCCTCATCGGAGAGGAGGTCGAAGTTGAGACCTTCCTTCTCGATGAACTGCTGCAGCTTCTCCGGCTTGTCCGGGGAGATGCCGACGACGGCGATTCCGGCGGCCTTGAGTGCCGACAGAGAGTCCCGGAAATCGCAGGCCTCGGTCGTGCAGCCCGGGGTCATAGCGGCCGGGTAGAAGTACACGACGACCCGCTGACCTCGGAAATCGCTGAGGCTGACGGACTTCCCGTCCTGGTTGTCGAGAGTGAATTCCGGGGCGGTGTCGCCGACCGACAGACGTGACATGAATGCTCCTCCTGATTGGGGTGTCCGTGGTGGACAACCATTGCTGACCACCACTCTATTCCGTTGCCGAGCCCGATGCCGCGACCGATGCACGCAGTCACCTCGACCGATCCGTTCGCCGAGGCGGCCCGCCATCTCAGTCGACCCGTGCGATGGCCTGCCCGACCGCCACGACGTCGCCGACGGCCGCGACCTGGCGCAGCGTTCCCGCGGCCGGGGCTTCGACCCGGGTCTCCATCTTCATCGCAGACAGCACCGCGACCTCGTCACCGGCCGCTACCTGCGCACCGTCCTCGACGAGGAAGTCCACAAGGCTGCCCGGCACGGGTGCGGCGACCTCCCCGGCACTCGCCGAGGCGGCTCCACCGTTTCCGGCGCCACTGGCCTCGCCGCCCCGCCCGGTCCCACCGACCGAGCCGAGGCTCGCGAGCAGTCCGGCGGGCAGTCCGATGGTGGTCAGTTTCCCGTCGATCTCGATCGACATGCGCTGCATCTCCCCATCGGCGACCGGGGCCGGGCGCTGCTGGGTCTCGAAGCGCGGCAGCAGCTCGGCTTCGATCCACTGCGTGTGGATGCCGTCGACGCCGTCGCCGCCGAGACCGGTGAACGCCTCATCACGCAGGATCGTCAGAGAGCACGGCACCACGGTGGCCGGGCCCTCGACGTGGAGCTCCTTCGCCGCTGTCACGGTGCGCGCCATCGCCTGCTCGCGGTCGGGACCGTGGACGATGAGCTTCGCAAAGAGGGAATCGAAGGCCGGCTGCACTGTGTCACCGGCTCGCACTCCGGAATCCCAGCGCACACCGAGGCCGCCGGGCACATCGAGGACATCGATGCGTCCCGGAGTCGGCAGGAAGCCACGGCCGGGATCTTCGGCGTTGATGCGCAGTTCGATGGCATGACCGACTGGCTGCGGGGTCGCCTGCAGCGACAGGCCGTGGCCGAAGGCGATGCGGAACTGCTCGGCGACGAGGTCGACCCCGGAGGTCACCTCGGTGACGGGATGTTCGACCTGCAGTCGGGTGTTGACCTCGAGGAACGTCATGGTGCCGTCGGCGGCGAGCAGGAATTCGACGGTGCCGGCACCGCGGTAATCCACCTCGGCGCAGATGGCTTCGGCCGAACGGTGCAGGCGCTCACGCTGCTCATCCGTCAGTCCCGGGGCGGGTGCTTCCTCGATGAGCTTCTGATTGCGCCGCTGAGCGGAGCAGTCGCGGTCACCGACGGCCACGACTCGACCCTGACCGTCGCCGACGATCTGGACCTCGACGTGGCGGGGACGTTCGAGGTATTTTTCGACGAAGCATTCGGGTCGACCGAAGGCCTCGACGGCCTCACGGGTCGCCGATTCGAAGGCACCGGCTACCTCGGTCAGTTCGTGGACGATCTTCATTCCGCGTCCGCCGCCACCGTGGGCGGCCTTGATGATGATCGGCAGTCCCGCCTCGGCGGCGAAGGACTCGACCTCGACCGCGTTCTCCAGGGGACGGTCGATGCCCGGCGCCAAGGGGGCACCGACCTTCTGCGCGAGCTGACGGGCGGTGACCTTGTCGCCGAGGGCGGTGATCGTCTCCGCGTTCGGGCCGATCCAGATGAGCCCGGCGGCTTCGACAGCGGAGGCGAAGTCGGCGTTCTCGGACAGGAATCCGTACCCGGGGTGGACGGCATCGGCACCGGCGGACTTCGCGGCGGTCAGGATCGCATCGATGTTGAGGTAGGTCTCACCCGCCGAAGTCCCGGGCAGGGCGAATGCTTCGTCGGCAAGGCGGGCATGCATGGCGTCGGCGTCCTGATCGGCAAAGACAGCCACCGAGGTGTGCCCGTGCTGGGCGCAGGCGCGGATGATGCGGACGGCGATCTCGCCGCGGTTGGCGATGAGGATTCTCGACATTGTTCAGCCTTCGTTCTCGTTGGTGCGGGGCCCTGCTGCGGTGCTGGACGCCTCGGTCGGATGGGCGTTCGGCGTCGGTCGGGCAGAGGTGGTGAAGCGCAGCTTCACGCCGGGAGGCAGCTGCGCGGCGAGGTCGACATCATCGACACTGGCGATGATCGGATAGCCGCCGGTGAGCGGATGGTCGGGCCCGAAGAGCACCGGCTGACCGTTCGGCGGAACCTGCAGGGCACCGGTGACCGCGCCTTCGCTGGGCAGCTCGCCCGTGCGGGCACGTTCGAGTGGAACCTCACCGTTCAGTCGCAGTCCGACCCGGTCGGATTCGTGGGTGACCGACCACTCCTGTGACAGCAGAGTCTCGATCCCGGCCTCGGTGAACCAGTCCTCGCGCGGTCCCAGCGTCACGCTCAGCGTCACGGTTTCCCCCGCCTGCGGAAGATCCCTTGGCTGCGTGGGATTGGGATCGACGAGGTGGGGCGCCGCCCGCGGATCGTGTACTCCCACCGTGGTGCCTGTGTCCACAGCGGCCGGACCGAGCCCGGCCAGGGTGTCGGCGGAGCTGCTGTCGAGAGCCGTCTCGACAGCGATTCCTCCGCGCACGGCGAAGTAGCGGCGGACTCCGCGTTCGGTTGGTCCGAGCTCGAGTTCGTCCCCGTCGGCCAGGGCAAAGGCCTCGCCGAGGCGGGGCGTGAGGACAGTGCCATCGGCAGCGGTGACGGTGATCGTTCCGGTGGCCCCGGTGACAGCGGCGACGCCGTCACCCGTGCAACGCAGGAGCACTGCGCCCCCGAAGCTCTCCAGCCCGGCAGCGGTCTCGGCATTGCCGACGAGACGGTTGGCATCAATCAACGCGGAGCGGTCGGCGGCACCGGCGGCGGAGACGCCCATCGAGGCGAAACCTGCCCGACCGAGATCCTGGATGAGCAGCTGCAGCCCGGGGCGCAGCACCTCGAGGGAATGGGAGGCCGCTGCCGCCGAATCGGATGCCGAATCCGCTGCTGAATCCACCGCAGAATCCGACGCCGAACCTTCCGCACCTGGCGAACCCGAGAAACCTGAGGCACCCGACCTCGCACTCGAGCCCGCGACCTCGACGGTCTCGCGCCCCGCCTCGGCGAATTTCACGATCGTGCCGGGTACGAACAGGGCCGGTGGTTCCCGGTCCAGGTCCCACAGCTTCGCATCGGTGCGTCCGATGAGCTGCCAGCCGCCGGGGGAGGCGCGAGGGTAGACGCCGGTGAACTCGCCGGCCAGAGCCACCGACCCCACGGGCACTCGCGTGCGTGGGGACGAGCGACGGGGAACGTTGAAGAGTTCGTCGTCGCCGGCGAGGTAGCCGAAGCCGGGGGCGAACCCGGCGAACGCGACCTGCCAGGTCGCGGCCTGGTGGCGGTTGATCACCTCGGCGGGGGAGACGGAGAGGAGGTCGGCCACTTCGGCGAGGTCGTCCCCGTCGTAGTGGACATCGATCGTCACCTCACGGGCCGCATCCGAGGCCGACTCGGCGTGCCCGAGCCCGCGCACTGCCTCGGCGAGGATCTCGGCGTTCGTGCGTGCGGGATCAAAACTGATCAGCACTGTGCGGGCGGCGGGGATGAGTTCGGTGACGCCGGGCAGATCGGCGGCTTCGAGACTGTGGTGCAGGGCCATCGTCGCGGGCAGGTCCGCGCATTCGACGAGGAGGTGACGCCTGGAGGCGGTGTGGAAGGTCAGGGAGTCGGCCGGCGGTGTCGAGGTCATTGGCGGTAGGTGTCTTCCGGTTCGTCGGTGATGAACATCTTCCCAGGTGAGTGCGTGATTGCGAAGGGGATTCCGGATGCCTGGATGGCTGCCTGCGGAGTGACGCCGCAGGCCCAGAAGACGGGAATGTCGCCGTCTTCGATGGCCGGGGCGTCACCGAAATCGGGCGCGTCGAGGTCAGCGATGCCGATCTGGGAGGGTTCGCCGATGTGGATCGGGGCACCGTGGACGGCGGGGAAGCGGTCGGTGATGCGCACCGCCTCGGCGACCTGGGCTGCCGGGATCGGGCGCATGGACACGACCATGTCTCCGCTGATCCGGCCGGCCGGGCTGCAGGCCGTGGTCGTGCGGTACATCGGCACATTGCGACCGGCTGCCTGGTGTCGGATCGGGATGCCGGCCTGACTCAGACCGTTCTCGAAGGTGAACGAGCAGCCGATGAGGAACGACACGAGGTCCGGGTGGGTCTCCCACACCTCGGTGGCGTCGGTGACTTCGTCGGTCAGGGCGCCGTTCTCCCAGATCCGGTAGCCGGGGATGTCGGTGCGGATATCGCTGCCCGGCGCCAGCGCGGATGCCAGCTGTCCGGGTTCGAGGACGTCGACGACCGGGCACGGCTTCGGGTTGCGTTGGGTGAACAGGAGGACGTCGAAAGCCCAGCCCGCGGGCACGGAGATGAGGTTCGCCTGGACGAGTCCCGGTGCCATCCCCGAGGTGGGGCCGTCGAATCCTGCCCGGATGCGGGCGCGGGCTTCCGCGCCCGCAGCCCGCATCGTGTCCATGGCAGTGGTGCCTGTAACGGCAGCGTTCATCGTCCGACTCCGGCGAAGGCGGCGATCGCAACACCTTCGGATTCGAGGAGGTCGCGGGCGGCTCGGGCCATGTCGATGGATCCCTGGCTGTCGCCGTGGAAGCAGATGGACTGAGCGTCGACGTCGACGAGGCTGCCGTCGATGGCTTCGACCTGTCCGGTCTGGACGAGCCGGAGGACGCGGGCGGCCACGGCTTCGGGGTCGTGGAGGACCGCGTTCGGCTCCGACCGGGAGACCAGGGACCCGTCGGGATTGTAGGACCGATCGGCGAAGGCCTCGGCGGCGACGGTCAGTCCGGCTTCGGCGGCGACGCGGTTGGCCACGCTGCCGGCGAGTCCGAGGAAGACCAGCGAATCATCGATGGCTTTGACGGCGTCGACGACGACCTTCGCCTGCGCCTCATCGTGGACGATCGCGTTGTAGAGACCGCCGTGGGGTTTGACGTAGGTGACATCTCCGCCGACGGCCGTGGTCAGTCCGATGAGCGCACCGATCTGGTATTCGACCTGGGCCTGCAGCGTGGCTGCGGGCACGTCGAGGGCGCGACGACCGAAGCCTTCGTAGTCGTCGTATCCGGGGTGGGCACCGATGGCGACTCCGCCCTTCGTAGCGGCGTCGACGGTTGCGCGGATGCCTTCGGGATTGCCGGCGTGGAACCCGCAGGAGACGTTGGCACTGGTGACGAGGCCGAGCATGGCCGCATCGTCGCTGACGACACGGTCGGGCACGTTCTCCCCGAGGTCAGAGTTGAGGTCGATTCTCAGTTCGCTGTTGACAGACAATGTCACCCTCCGATTCCGATCATGGCGAAGATGGGGCCGATGGACTGTGTGGCCGTGTACCACGTGACCAGTGTTGCCGCGGTGCCGATGATGAGCAACCACTTCGGGTACGAATCAGTGCGCAGCAGGCGCGGCCTGAACCAGCCGATGTACATGAAGATCGTCAGACCGATCGGCAGGATCAGGCCGTTGAAGCCGCCGACGAAGACGAGCAGCGTGGCGGGTGCCGTGCCGAGGGCGAGGTAGACGATGAGTGAGACGACGATGAAGGCCACGGTCGCCAGCTGCAGCGGCCAACCGCCCTTGAGGCGCGTGGAGAAGGCGGAGAGGAAGGTCGCGGAGGTGTAGGCTGCGCCGATGACCGAGCTCAGTGCCGCGGCCCAGAAGATGGCGCCGAAGATGCGCATTCCCGCATCGCCGAGGACTGCGGCGAAGGCCTGACCGGCGGGGTTCGCCACGCTCGAGTCGAGGTCGAGGGCGACACCGGAGGCGACGACGCCGAGGATGGCGAGGAAGAGGATGTAGCGCATGACACCGGTGACGATGATGCCCGACAGCGCCGAGCGCATGACCGAACCGGCGTTCTCCGGGCCGGTTTTGCCCGAGTCGAGGTAGCGGTGGGCACCCGAGTAGGTGATGTAGCCGCCGACGGTGCCGCCGACGATCGTGGTCACGGTGGCGAAGTTGATGGTGTCGGGTGCGATCGACTGTCTGAGCGCCTCACCGACGGGCGGATTGGAGACGATGGCGACGATGCAGGTGAGGATGATCATCCCGATGCCGAGGACGAGGACGACGGTGTCGACGACCTTTCCGGCGCGTTTGAACAGGAAGATGCCGATCGCGAGCACGCCGGTGAGCAGCCCGCCGAGTTTCGGGTCGATGCCCAGCAGTGCGTTGAGGCCGAGCCCGCCGCCGGCGATATTGCCGATGTTGAAGGCCAGTCCGCCGATGACGATGAGGATGGACAGGAGGATGCCCGAACCCGGCACGGCCGAGGAGGCCAGCTGGGCCGCGCGCTTGCCCGAGGAGGTCACCATCCGCCAGATATTGAGCTGGATGGCGATGTCGATGAGGATCGAGGCAAAGATCGCGAAGGCGAAGGCCGCCCCCATCTGAGCCGTGAAGGTGGCCGTCTGGGTGATGAAGCCCGGACCGATCGCCGAGGTGGCCATGAGGAAGATGGCCCCGACGATCGCGCTGCGGCTGATCTTCGAGCCGATCTCACTCGAGGCATTGGCGCGTCCCGACGCGGTTGCGTCCGACGAGCTGGATTCCGGCGGTTGGGATTCCGGTGCGTGTGACATAGGAGTCTCCGACTGTCTGGTGGTCAGTTGTTCCTTCGTGTGTGTCGATGGGGTGAGGACAGCGATGACTGTGTCCTGGCACACGTGAAGTGGTAAACAATCTAGCACTTATTGTTGAACAAACATAGACGGGGGTCACACTTTTCGTCGTCTCTTTGTCGACGGACGGATGGGAGTTTGCGGTGTCGGTTCAGTAGGATGGAGAGGTGAATCACGATTCGTCCCTGGTCAACAGGCTCACTGACCGCCTCATCGCGGGAGAGCTGCGCCCCGGTGAGCGGCTGTCCGAAACCGCGCTGGCGAAGGAATTCGATGTTTCGCGCAATACCCTGCGCGAGGCGTTCCGGGTCCTCGGTGAGCAGGGCTTGGTCACGCATATCCCGCACCGAGGCGTCTCGGTGGCGTCACCGAGCACCGCCGATGTCGTCGACATCTACCGGGTGCGTCATCATGTGGAGTGCTCGGTGCTCGAGTACGCGCCGCGCAATCACCCGAACGCCGTGAGGATGGAGGCGGCCGTCGAGGCTGCCGAGAAGTTCGCAGCCGAAGAGAACTGGCTGGAAGTCGGTACGGCGAACATGGGGTTCCACAATGCCGTCGTCTCGCTGTCGGACAGCAGGCGGTTGATGCGGTCGTTTGCCAATGTGCTCGCCGAGCTGCGCCTGGCCTTCCTCAAGGTGGAGGTCCTCGACTTCCTCCATGCGCCCTTCATCGAGCGCAACCGCGAGGTGGTCGAGATCTATCGCTCTGATGGGCCGGGGGCCGCCGCTGCTAGGCTTGCCGTCTACCTCGGGGATTCGGAGAGACAGGTTCTCGGTGCCTATGCCCGCGCCGGTCAGGACTGAATTGGGACGCTGGGGCTCGTGAGTGGGTGGCAGAGTTGGCTCACAAAGGTCACGACACCACCTAGCTTCGCGCGAAGACGTGTCAATCGATGTGAAGACAGACTGATCGGACAGTTAGTGCAGTTCGAGTGCCACCAAAGGCAGCACCCGAACCCGTTCTCTGATGTCGTTGAATGAAGCTTGCAGCCCTCCTGGAGGGTGGATCAGGTCAGGCTGGAATGAGCCCGTGCGGATCGATGATGAACTTGTCCGAAACACCCTTATCAAAGGTTGCGTAGGCGTCTGGAGCATCGTCGAGACTGATGATCTTCGTGTTGAGCATGTCGCTGAGGTACGGCATGCGGTCCCAGAGAATGGCCATCATCAACTCGCGGTTGTAGTGCATGATCGGTGCCTGGCCGCCCGAGATTCGAGGCGACTTGATCCATGCTTTTCCGAAGTCGAGTGGGAAAGTTCCTTCCTGCTCTGCTTTCGACTCTGCAAGCGGATCGGGTCCGTAGACTCCGATGATGCCGGTGGCTCCGCCAGGTCGGGTAGCGTCCATGACTTGATTGATCGCGTGCGCGGGATCCATATCTCCGGCCTCACGACCGATTCCATGTGCTTCCGAGCCCACGTAGTCCACCGCACAATCCACCATGGGCTCGCCTAGAATAGCTTCGATCTGATCGGTCAGAGGAACATCCTCGTTGAGATCAATGGTCTCGCAGCCGTTCTGTTTCATCAGATCGAGGCGGTCCTTGTGGTAGTCGCCGACGATGATGCATGACGCTCCGAGGAGGCGAGCTGCCGCCGCACCGCACCGGCCGACAGGTCCTGCACCGGCAATATAGACTGTCGAGCCTGGCTTGGCACCAGCCTCCATGAGTCCGTGGAATGCAGTAGGAAGAATGTCTGACAAGAGGGCCAAGTCGCGGATCTTCTCCATGGCCTGGTCTTTGTCGGGGAAGCGGAGCAGCTGAAAGTCGGCATAGGGCACAAACAGGTATTCCGCCTGTCCACCTTGCCAATTGCCGAGGTTGAACCCGTAGGCTGCGCAGGAGACATCTGGATTCGTAGTCTCGCAGACTTCCGTCCGGCGCGCCCGGCAATTGCGACACCGGCCGCAGGCGACATTGAACGGCACCGAGACGAGATCGCCTTCCTTGAGGAAAGTGACGTCGGATCCGAGCTCAACTACCTGGCCTGTCATTTCGTGTCCCATGACCATGCCTTGGGGCACTGGGAAGGAGCCACGGTAGATGTGGAGGTCGCTTCCGCAGATATTCGTAGCGACGATTTTCAGTATGACCCCGTGCGGTGCTTTTGCTCCGTCGGGCATCTCGAGCTTCGGGAAGTCGAGATTTTCGACCTGCATGTCTTGTGGATTAGCGAACACTACTGCGCGATTGCCGTCAGCCATGATTGTCGTGTCCTTCCATAGGATGGTCATCCAGCTTTCTGCTGGAATTTGCATGCGAAAGCGTTTATCTTTCGCCTGCTGCTTCAGCCTATTTGAATCGCCCCAGGGATAACAGAGGCAGGGAGATTGGAGGAAGGAGATTCTCTGTTGCCAGTGAAATACACAGACGAACTCAATGATCGTGCCGTCGAGCGCGTGGTCCGTGCCCAGGCCGATCCGGATGTCGCAAACGAGGCAAACACGCAATACGTGGTCGTGGCCTGGTGCAACACGACCTGACTGCACCCAGCGACGAGTTGCCGCCCGCCACTCGAGGTTCATTCGGAGTGGATCAACCAGTCCGCGACCGAACCCGCGGCAGTTAAGGAGACCAGGATAGGAGCCTCTGTGAAACCCGCGGCTTGACACTCCTGGGTAGCAGTCGCCGACCCCCGCGCCCTCCTTTCAGCTGGATGCCTCCTGGGTACGTGTGCCGCGCCTCCTCGCTTCGAGCGCCGCAGTCAACGTCCGGGCGTCATAGTCGCCCAACAGGCGGCGACCTTCGACAAAGAACGTTGGGGTGGCGTGAGCACCGCTGGCCTCGGCACTCACGAGGTCGCGGCTGACTCGTTGCGCGACAGCCTCGCTGTCCATGTCTTGGATGAAGCGATCGACGTTCAGCCCGAGCTCTTCCGCATAGGCAAGGAGATGCTCCCGCTCGAGCGCGTCCTGGTGTGTGAATACGAAATCGAGCCATCGCCAGAACTCGCCTTGGTTTGCAGCTGCTTCAGACGCTTTTGCAGCCAATGGCCCGTGTGGGTGGTGGGGAAGATGTCGCACTACGTAACGAAGATCGTCGCCGAATTGCGCGCGCAGGTCTTCCCAGGAGCCAGTGGCGTGTGCACAGTACTCGCACTCGAAGTCGATATATTCGACCAGTGTCAGCATGGCGTCCTGCGGGCCGCGAATGTGATCGACTTCCGGATCGACCGTAGGATCGAGCACCATGGGCAGATCTGCAGTCTCCTCACCCCACAGCTTGGCGGCGATCTTGAAAATCAACCAGCCCAGGGCGACGGCGAGCACCATGGAGACCAGGACACCCACAGTCGCCTGTCGACCGAGATCGGTTGTCGGGCCGAAGGCAAGTCCGATGACGAGCAGAGAGACGGTGAATCCGATGCCTGAAAGCGCTGCACCGCCGAAGACGCTGCCCATTCCCACCCCTTCTGGCGGTCGGCCGAGGCCCAGCCGGACTGCCAGCAGAGTGGCAAAGCCAATTCCAAGAAGCTTGCCGAGTACGAGGCCGGCAATGACTCCCAAGGTCACGGATGAGCCGAGGGAATCAGCGAGCAATCCACCTCTGAGGTCGACGCCGGCGTTGGCGAGTGCGAAGATCGGCACGACAAGCAGCGCAGTGGGCCAGCGAAGGACTTCGTGCATTCTCTCGTTCACCGAGATCCCCCGTGCTAGGCCGCGGTTGACACCGCGTGCCGAGGCGGCGCTGGGCGACTGCCAGAAGTCACGGAAAAGCTGGCGGGCAGCAACTACCTCGTGGCGCTGGGTAGGGTAGGCAGGGATGAGCAGCCCGGCGATCATGCCCGCGATTGAAGCATGAACCCCAGAAGAGACAGTGGCGAACCACAGAACAATCACAATGATCACATAGGGCCCCGTAATCCACTGTCGTGAACGGCCAAGCGCCCACAAGCCGATGAGGCAGGCTAGAGCGATCAGCAAGGGGACAAACTCGATCTCATCGCTATAGACAATGCCGATGATCGATACTGCCAGGAAGTCATCGACCACTGTCAGGGTGAGGAGGAAGACGCGCAACTGACCTGACAGTCGTGGACCCACTATTGCCAAAGCGCCGAGCATGAACGCTGTATCCGTTCCGACGACAGCACCCCATCCGCCAAGTCCGCTACCGCCGGACAAGCTGACGACAAGCACGTACACGAGAGCCGGGAGAGCGACGCCTGCGACGCCAGCTATCAAAGCGAGTTGAGCACGACTGCGATCGCGCAAAGATCCGTGCGCGAACTCCTGCCGCACCTCTAGTCCGACAACAAAGAAGAAGATCACCATGAGTCCGTCGTTGATCCAGTGGTGCAGAGTCATATGCATGCCCACGGGACCGACATCGAAGCCGACCTCCTGATGCCAGAGCGCGAAATAGCTTTCAGATAACGGCGAGTTCGCCCACGCAAGCGCCAATACTGTGACCAGCGCCAGAAACATCGCCGATCCGGACTCTGTTCGTAGACTGCGTACGATTTGACCGAGCCCTGGCTGACGGTCAGAGAAGTTCTGCATGGAGGGAGTCTATCTGACCTTGCTGTTGTATCTTCATGCCGAGGCACCCGAGGACCAGCGGTCGTTCGGTACTCCCTGGGCCTGGCTATCATCGCGTGGCGCCCCGAAGGTGGCGAAACTCAAGATGGGCTGGGAGGAGACGATCGGCTTCTCAGGGACCGAAAGCAGTGTCGAGGCTGACACGTCCAGTCCCACATCTTGGCCTACAGCCCACGATCTCTTCGCAGGAAAGAGAACAGAAAACCGCCACTCGGATGATCCGAATGGCGGTTGTCAGTGTGCTGTGCACCCCCCGGGACTTGAACCCGGAACCCACTGATTAAGAGTCAGTTGCTCTGCCAATTGAGCTAGAGGTGCGTGCCGCGCATCCTGCGCAACGAGAATTAATATTACTCAGGTGTCTGCCGATCATGCAAACCGAGATCGGCCCGTATCTGATTTTGTGATGAAGGTCGCAAGCCCCAGGTCAGATAGCCGATCAGACAGCGGCCAGTCCCTACAGGTACATTCCCGAACTCGACTGTTCGGCCGGCTCGGAGATCGCGTGGACGTCGCGTTCGCGCAGCAGCACATAAGCGCGTCCCTCGAGCTCCACCTCGGCGAGTTCCTCGGGATCGTAGAGGACGGTATCGCCGAGGTTGGCCTGCCTCACGTGCGGGCCCGCCGCTACGACCTGGCCCCACACGAGGCGTCTGCCCATGCTGGCGGTGGCGGGAATGACGATGCCCGCTGAGGATTTGCGTTCCCCGGCTTCCGCGCTGGGTTCGAGCAGGATCCGGTCATGGAGCATCCGGATCGGTAGTGCGGCATCAGCCACGCTTGCGACCGGAGAGTCCGACGATGAGGGCGGCCAGACCGAGGGCGGCACCGGCACCGAGTGCGATGATCTCGGGCTTGGGGGAGCCGTCTTCCTCGACGACCTCGGACTTCGCCTTATTGACGGCGCGCGTCGCCAGCACCTTCGGGTGGATGCGGCCGACGAGCTCGTCGATGTTCTCGGCGATGCGCTCTTCGCGCAGTCGGATCGACTCCGCGAGCTGCGCGGTTGTCGCCTGGTCGACGGTCACATCTGAGGTGTAGACGTTGTCAGTCATCGGGTCGAGTCCTCCCGGTCGAGAATGCTTTGCTGCGTCTGTGACCTTGTGCCACAGTGCTTCGCTGTCCAGCTTAGCGGCTGGGCACTGCGAGTGTCAGATATCGGCCGCGGTTCGACGGAATCTTACAATCTCGACGTTCGCGTCGGCGGGTATGGTCGGGTAGTGGTCGCGGAGACCGGCGATGTACCG
Source organism: Brevibacterium sp. (assembly GCF_052105255.1). Lineage (NCBI taxonomy): Bacteria > Bacillati > Actinomycetota > Actinomycetes > Micrococcales > Brevibacteriaceae > Brevibacterium > Brevibacterium sp. The sequence continues at coordinate 31,643 of NZ_JBQDYQ010000009.1, read as the reverse complement.
TTCCAGCCCACCCGAGCGGGTGAGGTCGGGATCCTCAGGTCGCAGTTCGTCGAGTCACTTCACCGTCACCGAGGCGACTCCCACTCAAAGCGTGCCATGCTCGGTGTTCTCGAAGTACGCCAGAGCCGGCCCCGTGCAGTGGCGTTCGTTCCACCGCACCGTCAGCGTCTTCGTCCCGTCGGCGACCACGTCGAGGGAGCGGGCGTTGAATCACACCAGCCGTGCGGGGGCAGAGTCCGGATGCCGGTAAGACCGGGGGAGCAGTGCCGTGATTGGGGCGATCGACGGTTGGCCGGTGGTGTCATCAGGAACGACGACGAGCGCATCGGGATGGAGGTCGAGGATGACCTGACGGCAGCGTCCGCACGGGGCCAGCACACCGCGCGGTTCCAGTCGCCGACCGCTACGATCGTGACCAAAGGTCGGCGTTCGCGGCCGCGGCGACGGTGTGGTTCTCATCGGCGCCGAGTTCACGCGCGAGTTCTTCTGCGGCGGCGACCACGCGCAGTTCGGAGTCGAAGAGGTCCATTCGACCTCACTCCTGCTTTCCGCGGCGTCCCATGAGGTAGATGATGAACCCAACTGCGGCCATACCGGAAGCGGCGAGGACGAAGACGGGCCAGGAGCTGACGATCGTGGAGATGATGGACTCGCCGAACGAGGTCGCCGGATTCTGATTGGCCCTCGGGGACGGCTGATCTCCACCCGTGATGAGATCCGTATCGTCTTCGGGTGCCGCCTCCTCGGGGTTGCGTGGCACCGGGTCCGAATAGTCGGGGCGTTTGGTGTTCTCATCGTCACCAGGCAGCCATTCGTCACCGGCGTTGCCGGGAATGGTTTCGCGTTCGTCGTCCGGGGAGCCATTGCCGTTCGACGGGTCGGGGGTGGTGCCGTCGGCGTCGGAGGCTCCGACCGATGAACCAGTACCGTCCTTGTCCGAATCCTTCTCTTCGTCCTGGTCGGAATCCGAATCGGAACCCGAGCTGTCGGAATCGCTGCTGCGAGTGCCGTCGGAGCCGGAACCGGTGTCGGCGTCGGTTTCTCTGTTACCGGAGTCCGAGTCACCCGAGGAGTTCGCACGATCGTTCGATCCCGAATCCGATGAGGTGCTGCCATCGGTCGAGGTGGTGCTGTCATCAGAGGTGTCGCTGTCCGACGACGCCCCGTCCGTGCCGGCGTCACGGTCGCTCGTGGAACCGTCGTCGGAGGTGACACCGTCTTCGCCGGCAGTCTTTTCGCCGCCGTCGGCAGTGGCGTCGTCTGACGAGGTCGACCCATCCGCCGCTGGAGTGGGGTCGTTGTCCTTCGACCCATCATTGTTGCCGTTTTCCGAATCGTCTGAAGTGGAACCGTCCGGGTCGCTGGTCTCGTCGGCCCCATCCTCGTTGTCGGGATAGGGTTGCCCATTGGTGACGGCGATCTGGCCGTTGTCGTTGAGGGCGAAAGTCCAGGCGGGGTCAGGTCCCTTATCGGCATCAAAGTTCTCGAACTCCACTGGACCGGAACCGTCGGCACCGACGATCACGCCGTCTTTGTTGAACTTAACGGTATCCGGGATAGAGGCCTGTGCGGTCGCTTCGGCGACGGACTGTCCGCTGTCGTCAGTGTCCGAGCCGTTCCCGGTCGAATCCGCGGAATCGGTGTCGGACGATTGCGCGGGAATCCGCTTCATCTCCTGTTTCGGAGCTTCGAAGGACTTCCCGACCCAGCTCTTCGGCAGGGTGCCGGCGCCTTCTTCCTGGTCGTTGGCCGGAACGGACAGTTGATGGCCGACGCTCTGCCAGTCGGCGGTGAGTTCACCGTCGATTTCGCAGGGTTCGTCCGAGGTCCACTTTGGGTCCGCGCAGGCTTTGTCACCCTCTTCGGTGGGGCCAGGATCGGTGATGCTGTCGGCTCCTACCTCGGACTCGGTGTTGCCCTCGGCACCGTTTGTGCCGTCGGCCGTGGTAGTGGGGCTCGGCTTAGCGAATGCAGGTGTGAACGTCGCCGAGATAGGTAGTGCTGCCAGGGCAAGCGCGGCGCCGATTGCGGCGGCTCTGCGGCTGAACCTGAGTGAGACTGGCACTACGTTCCTTCGCGGTGGGGATTCCGACTTCATTGGGTCAAGGGGACATGACGTTCAGACACATCGGTGCCCATCTTAATGTCTCGACCAGACCTGTTAAAGTCGCTGGCGTGTTTCGCCGTGGCGCGGAATCAGCGATCCTGTGTCTCTGACTTCTTCGGATATGCGCGAACGGTTGAGTCATCGCCGAGCACCAGCGCCTCGTTGCCTCCATTGACGACGGCCAGCAGATCGGTATCGGTCTTGAACGCTTGTTTGCCGGCGAGCAGGCACGAGGTGTTCGTGTCCATCGTGCAGGGCACGATCGTTCCGCGCGGTTCGGAGAGATGGATGTCGCGGCTTGAGACGTCCATGAGCAGCAGACCCGACTCGAGATCGAAGAGGTAGGGACCGATATAGGCGCGTTTTCCGGCCTGTCCGCGCACCCAGGACTGCTCGCCGACGATATCGGTCGTCGTGGTCACGGTCGAGAGGATCGACCCGTCGTCGAGGGAGTGGACGACGAGTTGGATCCTGTGGCCAGAGTTCGTCGAAGCACCCTGTTCGCCCCACAATGTGATCGCCTTGCCGTGGCCGGCCGAGATCCAGTCGATGATCTTCAGGTCGTCGCCGGGGCTTTCGAGTTTGATGCTGCGCTCGTCGCCGGTCTTGATGTTCTTCGCCTTGACCGGACCGTTCCAGTCTGAACTGAAGAGCTCATCGTCGTCGATAGCCATCGGTGTCGAACCGGCCTGCGGGGTGGGGACGTCTTCCAGTCCGTCGGTGCCGAAGGTCGAGAGCGTGTTGCCCGATTTGATGAGCACGCTCTTGCCGGCCGACGTGATGCGTGCGTTCTCCGGCAGCTGGTAGGTCTTCGGCTTCGATTTTCCGTCGAAGAGCGCCTCGGCGGTATCGCCCGACTGCCACAGCAGGGCCGGCCGCCCGTCGATGACGGTGTCGACGGCGAAGGTCGGGGACTCGTCGATCGTGGCCTTGTACCGGGACCGGCCGGTGTCCGCGTCGAGGACTTCGAGGCGGCTGTCGTTGACGAGGAGGACTCCGCGATCAGAAGCCGTCACGGAGGCGCGTTTGGGGACCTCGGCTTCCCAGGCCGGGGAATCGTCGTAGCTGGGCACAACGTCTTGGGTCTTGTCGACGGAGAGTTCGGAGGCGGGGTTGACCTGCTGTTCCGAGCCGATCGTCTGCGGGGTGTCGGGGGAGTCGACGGGGACGATGTTGGGAACGACGAATGCGCCGATCATGAGGATCGCCAGACCGATGAGCACGAGGCCGGGGACGGTGATCTTCTTCAGCCGCTGCGGACGTTTGCGGGCCGAGCGTCTGCGCACCGGGGTCTTCTTCACTGTCGGCGTGGCCGGCGCGGCCGGTCCGGAGAACGGGGTGCCAAGCGGGTAGCTGTCACCGTTCGACCCCGGTGAGTCGTCCTGAGGAGCGAAGCCGTTCTGACTGCCCGTGGACTGGCCGTTCGTGCTCTGGTCCTTCGAATTCCGGTCGGAATGCTTCGGAAGTCCGGCCGACTGCGCCGAACCATCCGTGGACGCCACAGCGGACGATTGGTCCATGGTCGCCTCGGCGCTGGTGTCGTCCGTGGGGACTGCCCCGACTTTCCCGTTCTCATCGATGCCGATCTCGGTCTTCTTCGACCCGTCGTCGATCGTCACTGCCAGAGGAGTCGCGGTCTCTTGGGCATAGTCGCCGAGGTAAGAGATGGCCTGACCGGTGTCCGAATAGCGACTCGTCGCCCCGTTGAGGGTGATGTAGGTGAACCCGTCGTCAGAGACGGAGATCAACGCACGAGGCATGTACAGGGTTCCTTGAAAATTATCGAGGACAGGGCCGAGTCAATACTAATGAATGTCTGGGGGTGCTCCTACCCGTTGTCCGAAACCGTTATAGATCGCGACTGAATCGTTGCACGTAATGAGATCTGCGTCTCATCGGGGTTCAGGGGCGATTCAGGTTTGCCCGGGTCAGGCGGGAGCGGTTAGGATATATCTTGCTGTCTGCGCCTTGAGTCGCAGCGCATGTGGTGGGTATAGCTCAGCTGGTAGAGCGCCGCGTTGTGGTCGCGGATGTCGCGGGTTCAAGTCCCGTTACTCACCCCGATCGGGAAGCCCCGTGATCTGTGCGAACGGATCACGGGGCTTCTTCCATTTCCCCAGTGTGCCCACGACCGGCAGCGGTTTCCCACCGTGTGCCCAACCTTGCCGACAGGGCACCGGCCCATTCCGTCCTCGATCACCGACGGTCATCCTCGGCCCGTCCTCGATCGTCGATAATGAGGCCATGACCATCGACTGCTCCCTGACGGTCGTCGGCAGCATCAACGCCGACATCACCGCCACCACCTCCCGACTTCCCGCCGCCGGTGAGACCGTGGGAGGCGGCCGACTGTCCCGTTCGCCCGGTGGGAAGGGCGCGAATCAGGCTGCAGCTGCCGCCCGTCTCGGTGCGAAGACCCGCATGATCGGTGCGGTCGGCCCAGACTCCGACGGCCAGGCAATGCTCGAGGCACTCCGCGCCGCCGGGGTGAATACCGATGACATCGCTGAGGCGACCGCCGAGACCGGGACCGCGCTCATCGTGGTCGACGCGCACGGTGAGAATCAGATCGCCGTGTGCGAAGGTGCGAATGCTTCAGCCAGCCTCGCGGGAATCGAATTCGGTGCCGACGAGGCCGTGCTCACTCAGCTCGAGATCCGCCTCGACCTCATCGTCGAATTGGCCCACCGTGTGCCCGGGTTCCTCACCGTCAATGCCGCTCCTGCCCGTCCTCTGCCCTCCGAGGTGGTCGATCGTGCCGATCTCATCATCGTCAACGAGTACGAATACTTCCAGCTGCCGCAGCTGCAGACCGCGCAGCTCGTGGCCGTCACCTATGGGGCAAAGGGATCGGCACTGCTGCAGAGAGGTGAGCAGATCGCCTTCGCCGAGGCGCTGGAAGCGACCCCCGTGAGCGCAGTCGGCGCCGGAGACGCCTACTGCGCGGCCCTGACCATCGGTCTGACCAGCGGAATCGAAACGGAACGCGCACTGCGGGCAGCCAACGCCGTGGGTGCTGCGGCCGTGGAAGTCGCCTCCGCCCAGCCGGAATTCGACATGTTCGAGACGTACCTGTCCGCCCTCGACTGACCTGGCAGACTGAACGCAGACGGACCCATCCGCTGCTGCCACACGAGGCTCGTTGCCGCCGAACAAGGTTCGCGCCATCGGTGGCCCACGTCCACCCGAGGAGGATCATTGACGAACACCCCCGACCCGTCCCTGTTGACTGGGCTGAGTGCCTTTCCGCTGACCCCGCTGAAGGATGATCGCCTCGACGAGGATGCCTTCGTCGGGCTCATCGAACGCCTCGTCCTCGCCGGAGTCGACTCCATCACGGCGCTCGGATCGACCGGTTCATACGCCTACCTCGACACCGACGAGCGTGCCCGAGTGGCGCAGCTGAGCGTCGAATCCGCTCTCGACATCCCTGTTTTCATCGGAGTCGGTGCGCTGCGGACGAGAGACGTTCTGGCAAATGTCGCTTCCGCCGAAGCCGCCGGAGCGCAGGGACTGCTGCTGGCACCGGTGAGCTATCAGCCGCTGACCGATGACGAAGTGTTCGAACTCTTCCGCAGCGTCACCGTGTCCACCGATCTGCCCATTGTCGTCTATGACAATCCGGGCACCACGCACTTCACGTTCACCACCGAGCTCTACTCGCGCCTGGCCGGGCTCGACGGTGTGGCCTCGATCAAGATCCCCGGAACTCCGGCCTCACCTGCCGGATGGGAGGAGCGCATCGGCGAGATCCGTGCGGCCATCGGCAGCGAGGTGACGATCGGCATCTCCGGCGATGCCCATGGTGCCGAGGGCCTCATCGCCGGCTGTGATGCTTGGTACACGGCAGTCGGCGGCACCATCCCCGAGCCGATGCTCGAGATCACGCGGGCCGCGGAACTCGGCAATGCGCAGCTCGCCCGCGAACTCTCGGCCGAGCTGCAGCCGCTGTGGGATCTGTTCACCGAATTCGGCGGAAGCCTGCGCGTGACCGCCGCCATCGCCGAACATCTCGGGCTCGTGGGTGCAGACATCCTGCCTCTGCCGGTGCGTGACCTCGATGCGGCAGCGAAGCGTAAGGTCGCCGAGGTGGTCGACAACCTCGATCTCGCCTGACCCCGAACCTCGGCTGACCCCGAACCTCGCCGAGCGCTGACGTCTCCGCCGACCGCGCACCGCACACCCTGGTACAGCGACGGCAACGTGAGCGGTCGACGTTAACTGAAGCAGTCGCTGAGTGTGTTCACCATCCGTCCACCTGCGGTTCGGAACCGGTCCATTCCGGGTGCCTATGAATAGGTGTTTGCGGGTTCAAACGGCCCGCGACACCCAATCGAACCCGGAGAACCGATGACGATCCCACTGTCCGCGAAGACGCTCACGGCCTCGGCGGCCGCACTCCTGCTGGCCACCGGCTTCACCGTCGGCGGCACGGTTCCGAGCGCGAGCCCCGCTCACGCCGCAAAAGTGGACTATCCCATCAGTTCCTCGGCCTCGGACGCACAGATCGAGATGGGCTTCCTCGGCTCCCACGAGACCGGACGATTCGACGAATCCGCCGCCGAGATCACCGCCGTCCACGGCGACACGGTCTTCACCGTCAACGCCCAGGCGGCCACAGTAGACGTCATCGACGCCTCAGACCCGACAAACCCGCAGAAGGTCGCCGAGATCACCGGCACCGGGGTCGCGAACTCGATCTCCATCCGTGAGGACGGCCTCGGCGTCATCGCCCTCGAGGACAAGGACAAGACGCACCCGGGTACCGTGATGTTCTTCGACGCGAACGACCCCGAGGCGGACATCCTCGGCGAGGTTCCGGTCGGGTCCCTGCCAGATATGGTGACCGTCACTCCGGACGGCAGCCATGCCCTGGTCGCGAACGAGGGCGAACCGGCCGATGATTTCTCGACCGATCCCGAAGGTTCGGTGTCCGTCATCGACCTCCCCGCCGAAGTGGCCGCGCCGTCGGACTCGGACGCGCACACTGCGGACTTCCACGAGTTCGAGGACGGCGGAGCGAAGACCCTGCCCGAGGATGTGCGGATCGTCGGACCCACACCCGAAGAGGACCTGCCGATCTCGCGCAATCTCGAACCCGAGTACATCACTGTCGCCGGGGACAAGGCCTACGCGACCCTGCAGGAGGCGAACGCGATCGCGGTCGTCGACATCGCCTCGGCGTCTGTCGAGGAGATCCTCCCGTTGGGTCTCAAAGATCATGGCCAGGCCGGCAACGGACTCGATGCGTCGGACCGGGATCCCGAGGATGCTCCGACCGTGAACATCACGGAATACGAGGGGCTCAAGGGCGCCTATATGCCCGACACGATCTCGACGTTCACCTCCGGCGGCACCGACTACCTCGTGACCGCGAACGAAGGTGACTCCCGCGAATGGGGCGACTTCGTCGATGCGGCCAGGGTCAAGGATCTCGGCGAGGACGGCCTCGCAGCGGTGTGCGAGACCTCGCCGCTGGCTGACAAACTCGGCGAGGCGGACCTCGGACGGCTGAATATCATCACCGACCTGGGTCTGAACGACGCCGGTGACTGCTATGAGGAGCTCGTGGCTTTCGGTGCCCGCTCATTCTCCGTGTGGACCACCGATGGGAAGCTCGTCGCCGATTCCGGGGACGAGTTCGAGAAGCTGACCGCCGAGGCGGTGCCCGAGTTCTTCAACTCCAACCATTCCGAGTCGAACCTCGAAGGATGCAGCGATGACAAGGGCCCGGAGCCCGAGGCGCTGACCATCGGTCAAGTGGGGGAGAGGACCTACGCGTTCGTCGGCTTCGAGCGCATCGGCGGAGTCGCGGCCTTCGACCTCAGTGACCCGAGCGCCCCGAAGTTCGCGACCTACTTCAACAATCGGGACTTCTCGGTCTCCGTCGAGGACGAGATCGAGGATGTCTCGGATCCTGCTGCGCTGCTCTCGAGCGCCGGAGACCTCGGGCCGGAGGGCATCACGTTCCTCGGCGCCGATGAGTCGCCGACGGGTGGGGCTGCGCTCGTCGTCGGCAATGAGGTCTCGGGAACGACGAGCCTCTACTCGGTGGCCGATCTCGCAAACGGTGGAGACGACGGCGACGATGAGAATGCCGGGACTGATGAGGATGCTGGCGCCGACCAGGACGCGGGTGCCGACGACAACGCGAACGAGGATGCTCAGGCCGATGCGGCCAGCGAATCAGATACGGGCAGCAGTGCGGACTCGGCCGCCGACGGTACGGGCGCTGACGGGGCGGAGTCGGACAGCGACTCGAACACCGGCGCTGGCAGCGACTCAGCGACCAGCTCGAACGCAGACTCGGGTATCGATACTGAGGCCGCGTCGGACGCAAGCGCCTCAGACGCGGGCTCGAGTGCAGACGGTTCCGAAGCTTCCAGCGACGCCGACGGTGAACCGCTGCCGCGCACCGGCGCCGACCTCGGTGAGTACCTCATCCTAGGCGGCATCGCTGTCGGCATCATCGCTCTCGGCGCAGCGGCCTTCTTACTCGCCCGCCGCCGCAGCTGAACCCACGCTGACCGTTCACCTCAGCGCCGACCGCTCACCTCAGCGCCGACCGCTCGCAGTATGTCGTGAGCGGTCGACGGCAACTCGAGCGGTCGGTGTGACCGGGCAGGCAAATCAGTCGATCTGGCCGATCGGCTCGCGCTTCTCGGCCTGGAACTGATCCTCGGCGCGGCCGCGTGCCCAGTATGCGGAGATCGACAGGGACTCCCGCGGCACTTCGCGGTCCTTGAGGATCGTGCGGATCGCCTTGATCGTCTCGCGCTCGCCGTGAGCGAAGACCTGCGGAGTGCCCGCGCGCCACTCGAGCCCCTCAACTGCGGCAATGAGCTCCTCGTCCGAGTCCACCCATCTCACCTCGACGCCTTCCGGCGCCTCGGGCAGAACGCGATCGGCGTCGTCGGCGACATAGGCCAGGACGACCCCGGTGGCTTCGGTGGGCATGGCCTCGATGGCCGAACTCACCGCGGGTATCGCGGAATGGTCGGCGATGAGCAGGTGCCAGTCGACGTCGGCGGGGGCGTATTTTCCGCCCGCGCCGGAGAGGACCAGCGTGTCTCCCGGTTTCGCGTTTCTCGCCCAGGGACCGGCGATGCCGTCATCGTCGTGGATGACGAAGTCGATGCTCAACCACTTCTCGTCCAGGTCGATCTCTCGCACCGTGTAGGTGCGGCGACTCGGCAGCTTCTCGGGGGACTGCTCGCGCAGCTCCGTCAGATCGTAGGGTGGGACGAGCTCATGTGCCGGATCGGCGAAGAGGAGCTTGACGTACTTGTCGGTCGCGTCGTTCGAATCGATGTTGTCGAAGGTGTCCCCGCCGAGGCGGATCCGCATCAGGTGCGGGCTGACTTCGGTCGTCTCGAGGACAGTGAGAACAGCCTGCTGGCGGACGGGTCGTGCAGTGCGTTCGGGGGAGTCGGGTGCGGACGTCACAGGCGGCCTTTCTCAAACGGGGTGCCCCTGGAAGCCCACGGTCGACTCCGGATCGCGGAGCCGCCTCGGCGCAGGGGATCAGTAAGGCTCACCTTATCAAATCCCCATCGGCGGCCGGTTCCGGATCCCAGCGGACGGAATCTACGCCTCCTGCCGCGGGGATCGGCCTCCATTGCTTCCGCCACGCGGATCGGCCCCCACCGCTCCCGCCGGTGGGACCGGCCCATCGCCGCCGTCAGTTGGAGCGGTCGGCCATCTCCCGGCGACGATCGTCGCGGATGCGTTTGAGTCCTTTGACTGATTTGAGCGAATCGAGGATCTGCACGCCCGGAAGCGCGGAGTTCGGTCCCTTGCACTGCATCATGTCGTCGGGGTCGAGCAGGACCACGCGGATCCCATCGTCCTTCATTCGTGACAGCGCCTCGGTGAGCATGCCCCGGGCGACGGAGTTGATCTCGTTGACGCGGCGCAGGTCGAGGACGAAGGTGTTCGTGGTGGAACCGGGTTCGTCCATCGCGCGCAGGACGTTCTCCGAACCGCTCCACTGGATGAGTCCCTGCAGGCTGCAGATGCGGACCATCTTGCCCTCCGAGTCGACGAAGCGACGGTCACGGCGGATGATCGAGCGGGCCGGTTCCGGAGCATCCATGATATGCAGGCTCAACCGATCTGAGAGGTCCTGGAAGATCTTCGCTCCGCGGACGCTCGTGCCGTGCCTGTCCAGTCGTGGAGAGAACGTGGCGAGGCCGACCTGACCGGGCATGACACCGAAGATACCGCCGGAGACTCCGCTCTTGGCGGGGAGACCGATCTCTGTCATCCAGTCGCCGGCTGCGTCGTACATGCCGCAGGTCATCATGACGGCGAGCACCTGCCGGTTGACTCTGGGAGAGAGCACCTGTTCACCGGTCAGCGGGTTGATGCCGCCGCCGGCCAGAGTCGAGGCCATGATGGCGAGGTCTTTGACGGTGACGGTGATCGCGCACTGTTCGATATAGCCGCGAACCACCTCGTCGGGGTCGTCGTAGAAGATGTCGTAGGACCGGAGCATGTTCGCGATGGCGACGTTGCGGTATGCCTCCCGCCATTCGCCGTCGGCCACCGATTCGTCGATCGACAGCTCCCTGCCGGCGAAGCGGGAGAGCCCGGCGCGCGCGATCTCCGTGCGTTCGGCCAAGCTTGCACCGGGATCGCCGAGGACGGAGTGGATTGTCATCGCCCCGGCGTTGATCATCGGGTTGAGCGGTCGGCCCGACTTCTTGTCCAGGGAGAGTTCGTTGAACTTCTCACCGCTGGGTTCGACGCCGACCATCTCGAGGACTCCGGCCAGGCCCTCCTGCTCGAGGGCGAGGCCGTAGATGAAGGGTTTCGACATCGACTGGATCGAGAATTCGAAGTCGGCATCACCGGAGGTGTACTCGACGCCGTCGAGGGTGGAGATGCAGATCGCGAGCTTCTCCGGATCCGCCGCGGCAAGGTCCGGGATGTAGTCCGCATTCTCCCCGGACCGGTCCGGTCGGAATCGTTCGAGCGTCTCATCGAGAAAATCCGGGATGGGCGATCGCATGGCACCTCCTGCTGCAGTTGTAGTCGGTTGTTCCAGGACTGGCACCGCTCGTGCCTGCGCTGACACCGGCCCGATACTACGTTGGAACCATGACACGGACCAAGTTGCTCCTCCTCGTCGGCCTCGCGTTCACCGCGGTCACCGTCGTTGTCATCGGCGTGATCGTGACCGCGTTGGTGCTGCGGTCCACACCGCCCCACCACGAGACCACGAAGCTGTCCGAACATGCGCTGACCCCGCAGGAGACCATCACCGAGGTGGCCCCGCGCAGAGACGGGACCGTGCAGATCCGCCAACGGCTGATCTTCGAAACCCCACCCGAGAACGGACAACCTGTCGGTCTGTGGGTCAGTGATGCAGGGGTGGGTCAAGATCCTCGGACCGACCGCCGACTGGCGATGATGCCGACACTGTCGCCGCTGAGCGCAGTCGAGCTGAGCACAGCCGACGATTCGACTCAGGACTCACCGAAAACCCTCGCAGAGCTGAACATCGACGTCGACGAGTCGGAGCGGGAGGGCTTCGACCATCCGGCGGTGCACGTCGAAATCACCCCGCAGGATTCCGACGGAAAAGCCGTGCAGTGGGGCGCAGGTCGTCATGTCATCGAGCTCGAGTATGCCCTCGATGACGTGTTCATCTCCGTGGACGGCGAGGAATTCTTCGCCGTGCCCGTCCCCGCCCTCGGCAACGGTCAGCTCGCGCAGAAGACACATACGCTCGACATCGACACCGACGGGCCCGTCTACTGTCCTGCCGACAACGTCGACTTCGCCCTCGGCGACGGCTGTGACGCTGAAGCATTCGCTCGGGTCGATGATGCTGATGACTCTGATACCGGCGCGCATGTGGTGTGGCGGGAGTCCGTAGCCGACAGCCATGAAATCATCGCCTTCGCTCCTCCTGCAGGAATGACGGCGTCCCCGATCCCCGCGTCTGAAAGGTAGGGATGAGCGAGATGAAGCACAGATTCCCACGCAGTCGCGCGTTCTCCGTCACGGCGGCGCTCGCAGCGGCTGTGACGATCACGACTGTGATCGCAGCGCCCGGCGGAGTGGATGCCGCACCGAACCCGCTGCGCAGCAAGTATGTCGAGCACACGGTCAGCATCGCCGCCGATGGCAGCTACTCGGTGCGGATGGACACGAAACTCGAGCTCGCGCTCGATACGGCATGGGGGTTCGGCGGGGAAGTCCACGACGGATTCCGCCTGCCCGACACCGAGTCCCTGCTGCCTCCGTACCTGCGGGCTCAGTATTCGAATCCGCGGGGAACCATCGATTCGACCGCTGGCGAGGCGCACATCGACACAGAGCTGCATTCGGTCGATATCGACTTCTCCACGGACAGGCTCGCCGCAGGATCTCACCGAGGAATCCTCGACTACGAGGTTGCCGGAGCAGCCGTGCCGGCCGCGGACCTGAACGGAGAACAGGACAGTGGTGTCGTCGTCTACGTCCGTCCCCTGGACCGCGGAGACCTCGTCATCGAGTCAGCGGCACCGATCACCGCCGTCGACTGTGAGGTCTTCGCTCCGCGCGGCCAGTCGTGCGGAGAGAAGAAGGGAGAGTCCTGGGCCGTGTCGGGTGAGGAGCTGCTGCGCGATCACACTGTCATCGACGCAGTCCGCATCACGATCGACGCCGACCCGACAGCCGTGCCGACGCCGGACATCGATTCCTGAGGCCGGATTGTCTGCACCGTCGCATATCTGAATCTGCTGGTCAGATCGCTGCGTCCGCTTAAGACCGCCGAACAGAGATCGAGCCCTTGCCGCAGTCGGCAGGGGCTCGATCAAATGACGCAGACGATCAGCGGCTTCCGGCAGGTCCGTTGCCGCCGTCGAAGCCATTGTCATCACGATCGTCTCCGCGGACACCGTTCCCACGAACGTCGTCGCTGCGGCCCGCACCGCCGGACTGCTCGTCGCCGCGATTCGCTCCACCGGTCTGACCACGGTCATTGCCGATGGCGTTGTCTGCCGCGTCCCGGGCCTTCTTGATCTTGTCAGAGTGCTTGCCTCCGGTCAGGGAATCGGCGACACCGGCGGCCTTGTCGAGGACTGAGTCGGTGGCCTTCTCGGCTTTGTCAGAATTGAGCTTGTCCTTGACCTTGGGATCACTGGCGAGGTTCTTGGCCTTGTCGAGGAATTTGTCGAATGCCATGGCACGGTCCTTCTCAGTTGGTCGAATACACTGTCGGTGCTGATCGTGGGGAGGAACACGGACGATTCGAAGCCTAGTGGGGCTGTCTGTGACGGAACTGGCAATCGGCTGCTTCGGTTTCGACGGTCACCTACGGACCACACGCCCGTGACCGTCTTCCTTATACGTCTGAGGCGGACTGCTTTCGTGCCTGGAGCAGTCGACGATAGTGGGCGTTTCGGACCGTGAGAATGAGCGCTGCGAGCACGGCCGAGAGCAGTGAGGCGCTGAGAACGGCAACCTTCGCAACATCGTGTTCGACCGAACCGGCGGTGAAGCTGAGGTCCGCGACGAGGAGGGAGACGGTGAACCCGATGCCGGCAAGCAACCCGATGCCGGTGAGGTCGGCCCAGCGCAGGCTGGGGTCCACACTCGCGGTGAACCGGGTGACCAGCCACGTGGAGGCGAGGATGCCGACCGGCTTGCCGACGATCAGTGCCGTCATGATCCCGTAGGTCAGGGGATGGGAGAACGCGGAGGCCAGACCGTGGAATCCTCCGATATCGACACCGGCAGCGAAGAAGGCGAAGACCGGAACGGCGAACCCGGCAGACAGAGGTCGGATACGGTGCTCGAGCGCCTCGGCGAGGTCGACGGAGCGAGCGTGTTCGTCACCGGTCGTGCGGGTCGAACCACGACCGACGACGGCGGGGATCATGAAGCCCAGCAGCACTCCGGCGATGGTCGCGTGGACACCGGAGGCGTGCATGAGTGCCCAGGCGACGAAGCCGAGCGGGAGCAGGACGACCCACGCGGCCCACGCACGGTCGACGAAGACGCGACGGAAGCGGTGTGCGACGAGTCCGAAGACGAGGACGACTCCGAGCGCCGCGGCCAGGGGGAGAGCCGCGATGGTCTCGGTGTAGAAGAGCGCAATGATGGTGATCGCCAGCAGATCGTCGACCGCGGCCAGGGTGAGCAGGAAGAGGCGCAGCGCCTTGGGCAGGTGGGAGCCGACGATCGCGAGGACGGCAACGGCGAAGGCGATGTCGGTCGCGGTGGGGATGGCCCAACCGCGCAGCAGCTCCGGACGGGTGAGCAGAAACGCCGCACAGATGAGGGCGGGGACGAGGACTCCGCCGGCCGCCGCGGCGATCGGGACGACGGCGGTGCGGAGACGCCGCAGGTCACCGCGGGTGAATTCCGCCTTGAGTTCGATGCCGACGAGGAAGAAGAAGACCGCGAGCAGTCCGTCGGCGGCCCATTGCCCGATACTCAGACGCAGGTGCCAGGGCTCATAGCCGAATTCCCAATCCCGGATTGCGAAGTATGCAGCCGATGCGGGGGAGTTCGCCCAGATCAGAGCGGCAGCAGCGGCGATGAGGAGCAGTGCGCCGCCGACGGTGTCGCGGCGGAGTACTTGGAACAGCTGCTGTCCCGGGGTGTTCGGTGAGGCGGATCGTGAAGTGGGTGCAGAGGTAGTGGTCACAGGGATCCCGTTCGTGGTCGGCAGACAAGAGAGATCGACCCGAAGAGTGGATGTGCAGACAGCGCTCAGTTCGGCGACGCTGAGCGTCCGTGCGTGATTCGAGCGGACGTCGTCGGCTCGGCAGATGAGAGCTGTCGGAGAGTCACACCAGGGGTCGGAGCGGAAGATCTCGGTGTGAGAACGGCTGTGTGCCCGACTGCATCTCGCCCCACGCGGTGATGTAGCCGTTGGTGCCCGAGTGCGGCAGAACCCACACTTTCGGACGGAAAGCGGCATTGCGCATGGCGGGAGTCATTCCGACAGTGTAGCCGACCGGCAGCGCGCCGTGCCACCGAGACATAAGGCCGTGCCACCGGCCGAAGTCCTAGCTGATCTGCTGCATGAGCAGGTAGCTTGAGCCCAATCCACTGTTGCACTCGAACCCTGAGCCCACCGGGCGAAGATGACACTTTGGCCCCACTTATCTTCGAGAATCGGGTTCGGTTCCCCCAAGAACCCGACCGCCGAGGAACCCGACCGCTGAGGCGGCCCGCCCCCACCGTGATCGCCCGGGTTCCCCGCCGGTCACTGCAGGCTGACGCCGGATCCGTGGAGGCGGACCTGCAGTCCCGAGTCGGTGGCAGTGATGCCGGTGAGCTCGAGACCGGCGGGCAGGAAGTCGAGATCGATGACGATATCGGAGATCTCTGAGGTGAGGAATCCAGGCAGGCGATCGAGAGGGAACTCCGCCGACCCCAGCTTGATCGTCGTCGCATCGACGATGGCCCGCCTGCCGTCGGCCTTCGGGTCGATGCCCACAAGCAGATCCTGACCGAGCATCGACCCCTTGAGGAAGAGCTCACCGTCGACGGTCGTGAAAGACATCCCCTCGGGCAGGTTCGCATGCTCGGCGGCGAGCTCGTCGAGGGTCGAGTGGGGGAGCACCGCAGTGCCCTCGACGGTGCCGATCGGCTTCGACCCGCCGGTGGGAACGTCATAGAGCTTCGCATCGACATCGGTGAAGTCGACGCCCTCATAGGTGGCCTCATCGGCGGTGACATGCACCGAGTTCAGTTCTCTGGAAGCCAGCTGCGTGAGGATGGGGAAGCCTTCGACAGAGACCTCGGCTTCACCGTAGTCGGCAAGCCCGTCGGCGATGCGCTGCTCCGTGGCGTAGTCGACGATGCGGTCGGCCGCCACACTGCCGATGATGAGTGTGAGGACGATGACGACCGCGGAGACGATGAACGTCGTCCGCCTGCTGCGACGTCGAGGCTGGTCATCCGGCCGCGGGTACGGAAGGGTCTGCGCCGTGGTCATGAGCTCCATTGTTCCGCACTCGCCGGTCCATTCGCATTCGCTGGTCCGAGTGCGCTCGCCGGCTCGGCGGAGTCGAACGTCCCCGCTGCGCTCACTCGTTGAGGATGATGACGTCGAGGGTGCGCGGTCCGTGCACTCCTTCGACCCGGCTGAGCTCGATGTCGCTCGTGGCCGAGGGCCCGGAGATGAACGTCAGCGGTGCGTGCGCGTCGAGCCGAGCGATTCCCTCAGGGACGATGTCGACGATGTCGTCCGTCCGGACGATGCACACATGATGGTCGGGCACGAGCGTGATCGCCCTCCGGCCGCACTCGTCCGATCCGTCGAGGACGATGGTGCCCGTCTGCGCGATCGCCACCGCCGAGGCGGTCACCACCGCCCCCTGAGCGTCGAGGTCGTCGACGCTGAGCTCGTCACCGGGAGCATCGACCCGCACATCACCGGAGTACCCCTCCAGCCAGGACGAGTCGAGACCGCGGGGGACGACGACCGAGGAGTGGTCGCCGATGAGTTCGGCGATCGTCGAGCTCGGGTCGCCGTCGGCGCGGTGGACGTTGGCTTTGTAGTCGACGAGGCGGTCGATGAGCAGCTCGACGAGGTTCTCACCCGTGTGCGTGCCCTCATGGTGGTATCCGGCGTCGGCGGCCGTGGCGGCAGGCTCCGCCGAGGCGACCCCGCCGGATACGGCATCTGCAGTGCCGCCGATGCCCGGTACCGCCGTCGGCGTAGACGACGACACGTATTCCCCGCCGCCGCGGCGACCGAGGGCCTCATTGATGCGGGCGAGGATCTCCTCGCGGGCGGTATCGCTCATCGCTGTCCCTCCTCGCCGTCGTTCGTTTCCTCTTCGGCCCACAGCTGTCGGAAGCTCTTCTCGGGCAGGGCCGGGATGTCGCGGCTCGAGGTCCAGGCACCGGCGATTCCGGGCAGGGCGTTGATCTGCTCGCCGCCGGTGACCTTGTGCGCGAGAGGCAGTCCCTTCTCCGCCGCGGCCATCCGCTTCCCGTCGCCCATCATCCACGACGCGCCGGTGAGGGCGGCGTCGAGCTGGGAGGACACAGGGGAGTGGTTGGCTTTGACATCTTCGCCCCGCAGATGGACGAGGATGTCCGGGATATTGATCTTCACGGGGCACACGTCGTAGCAGGCGCCGCACAGGCTCGACGCGTACGGCAGTGAACCGTTGCCCTGCTCTTCGACTCCTGTGAGCAGCGGGGAGAGGATCGCTCCGATCGGTCCCGGATAGGTCGAGCCGTAGGCGTGGCCGCCGGTGCGTTCGTAGACTGGGCAGACGTTCATGCATGCCGAGCAGCGGATGCAGTTGAGCGCCGTACGTCCGTGCTCATCGGCCAGCGCCCGAGTGCGTCCGTTGTCGAGGAGAACGAGATGGACGTTCTGTGGACCGTCTCCCTCGGACTTCCCCGTCCAGAACGAGGTGTACGGGTTCATCCGCTCACCCGTCGACGAGCGTGGCAGCAGCTGCAGGAACACCTCGAGATCGGCGAACCTCGGCAGCAGCTTCTCGATGCCCATGACGGTGATGAGCGTCTCCGGCAGGGTCAGGCACATGCGCCCGTTGCCCTCGGACTCGACCACTCCGAGGGTGCCGGTCTCCGCGATGCCGAAGTTCGCTCCGGAGATCGCGACCTTCGTGGTGAGGAATTTGTGGCGCAGATGTCGGCGGGCCGCCTCGGCGAGGACGGCCGGTTCGTTCGTCAGTTCCCCGGCGTCGGGCATCTTGTCCATGAAGATCTCACGGATCTCATCCCGGTTGCGGTGGATGGCGGGAACGAGGATGTGGCTGGGTTTGTCCTCGCCGAGCTGGACGATGAGTTCGGCCAGATCCGTCTCGAACGCATCGATGCCCTCATGCTCGAGGTGCTCGTTGAGACCGATCTCCTGGGTGGCCATCGACTTGACTTTGATGACCTCGCGGCGGCCGGTCTCG
Organism: Brevibacterium sp.; assembly: GCF_052105255.1. Lineage (NCBI taxonomy): Bacteria > Bacillati > Actinomycetota > Actinomycetes > Micrococcales > Brevibacteriaceae > Brevibacterium > Brevibacterium sp. The sequence goes on along the minus strand of NZ_JBQDYQ010000009.1, from coordinate 13,643 downwards.
AGCACCGGCGCATTGTCCTCGACGAGTTTGGTGACGATGGCATTGGCCTCATCGGCGTCACGGGCCCAGTGGATGATGCCGCCGGCGGCGGTGAATGCCTCTTCGAACTGCGCGAGGTACTCGGGCAGGTTCTCCATCACTTGGTTCTTCGTAGCCTCACCGGCGTCGCGCAGGGCTTCCCAGTCGTCGAGCTCGGAGACGACCTCGGCGCGCTTCGACCGGATCGTCGAGGTGGCGTGGCCGATGTTGTTGCGCAGCTGCTGGTTGCTCAGATGCTGGTGTGAGACCTCGGGAAAGGCCTCGACTTCGATGATGTTGCCCTGCCCACCGGGCAGATCGCTGCGTCGCTTCGACGGCAGCAGCGGCATTCCCAGAAAGGTCATCGCAGGCTCCCTCCGCTCACTTCTGCTCCTTCGCTCGGCACCCGCAGCGGGTCCTCCCTCGTCGACGCGAGGATCCGGGCCAGATGGACCGCGGCTTGACCGACGCGGAACCTGGACTGGGTGCGGCTCGGCTCGGCCGGAGAGGTGCCCCGATGGCCCGGGGTGAGATGGTCGTCATCGTCGGCACCGACGACCGTCGTCAGCGTCCCGGTCGTGTGCCCATGCTCATCGGTCGAGCTCGTCTCTTTCACATGCACGGCGGTGACGTCCGGGGCGCCGTCGAACCTGCCGGTGCGTTCGAACCGCGACATTCCGCCGCCGATGTGCAGCAGACAGGAGACATCGCCGCCGGTGCAGACTTCGGCTTCGGTCGCCTGGATCGTGCGCACCTTGTCGGCGAGCATCGCCGAGGACACCTCCGGGTTCTTCACGGAGAAGGTGCCGCCGAACCCGCAGCAGGAATCGGCCAGAGGCAGTTCGACGAAGTCGATGGCCTCGACGGACCGGACGAGGTTGGACTGCCGATCGCCGAGGCGCAGCAGCCGCATTCCGTGGCACGACGGGTGATACGTCACCCGGTGCGGGAAATAGGAACCGAGATCGGTAGCGGCATCCGTGACGCCTTGGACGTCGGTGAGGAACTGAGTGAGCTCGTAGGTGCGGCCGGCCACCTCGGCGGCCTCGGACGCCAGGGCATCATTGCCCACCCGGGTGGCGACCATCGGCTGCTGGTGGCCGAGCGAGGCCACGCAGGAGGCGGACGGGGCGACGGCGACATCCCATTCGGTGCTCGTGAAGGCGCGGACGTGATTGGCGATGACCGGTTCGGCCTGCGCGAACTTACCGGAGTTGATGTGCATCTGCCCGCAGCACGACTGGCCTTCGGGGAAGATCACCTCGTGGCCGAGTCGGCGCAGAATACTCACGGTTGCCTGCGCAACCTCGGGATACATTGCATCGACGATGCAGGTGGCGAACAGTGCGATCCTCATCTGACCTCCAAGCCGGACGCTGTGCTGATGCGGTTGGCGGGATCGACTTCCGACCGGGACGATGCCGTGGTCGCAAACGGTCCGTGTCACTCCATGCTCAGACCGTAGCACCGGGTCCTGACGCGGCAAATGTGCGCGACCGGACGGGCGCGCCGGTGCGAGGATCGACGCGGGAGTCCGGCCGCCTCGGGGGAGGGGCAAACGATTTAGGTCCTATAAGACTGTGCTATTCTCCTGCGCCGGTCGGTGTGGGCAGCGACGCACGCGCAGACCTTACGTGGGAAGGGGACCGCCCCTAGGATGACGATATGGATTCCCAGCGTACACAGAACATCAGAACGGTCTCGGCCCGCATCAACTCCTTCCACTCGTCGATCTACTTCTCACAGGCGGTCGGCGCCGAGTACGCCAAGTACGGACTCGAACCCGGTGTCGAAGGCAATATGGCTGCCCGTTCGGCTCCGCTGGGACGGGTGAATCCCGGAGTCGTGTCCGCCGCGTACTACAACTACTCCCCGAATTTCGTCGCCGGAATGCTGCCGCGCCTGTGGGAGACGGTGAGCCCGGAGCAGATGGTCCAGGCCCGCTTCGACGCCGTGAGCGCGTACCTGGGTGAACTCTTCGGCGACCGTGACGACATCGCCTTGCTCACCGAGGCGGCCGACCAGATGACCCAGACTCTGGCCCCCGTGCTCGCCGCCATGGACTTCTCCGGCCGCACCCTGGCCGCCGCCACCGCCGATGTCATCGGCAGCCACCAGGGGCACACCGCGTTCGAGAAGTTGTGGGACGTGGCGACCATAGCTCGCGAATTCCGCGGCGACGGCCATGTCGCCTCACTCGTCACGGCCGGTGTGCCCGGAATCGACGCCCTCATGCTCGACGTCGCCACCGGCGCCGGATTCCGCCCGCGGGCGGCGCAGAAGACCCGAGGCTACACGGATGAGGAATGGCAGACCGCGCAGACGAGGCTCGCCGAGGCGGGGCTGATCACCGTGGACAAGGACGACCGCGGGCATGACCTGCCCACCATCACCGAAGCAGGGCGTGACCTGAAGGAACAGGTCGAGGCCCTCACCGACGGCACTGTTGCAGCCGCGTGGTCGGCCCTCGACGATCGGACGATCGAATCGCTGCTCTCGCCGAGCCGGGATCTGCTGCGCGTCATCGCGAAGTCAGGTGCCTTCCCGTCGAACATCTTCGCCCGCCCCGAGAAGAAGGCCGGCTGAGATGCTCAGCCCTCGTCGGACGCGTTCGCCTCGGTGAGGGTCGAAAAGCTCTCGGCCACCTCGGCGGCGATCGATTTCGCTTCATCGGAGCTCGGTCCCTCGGCGGAGAACACGGCCTTCCGGTAGTACTGGAGCTCGATGATCGAGTCGATGATGTCCCCGAGTGCGCGGTGATTGCCGTGCTTGGCCGGCGCCTGGAAATAGGCGCGCGGGAACCACTGCTTGGACAGCTCCTTGATCGAGGAGACGTCGATGATCCGGTAGTGCAGGTAGTCGACGAGTTCGGGCATCTGCTTGGTCAGGAAAACCTTGTCGGTGCCCACGGAATTGCCGCCGAGCAGGGCCTTGCCCGCCTCGGGGACATGCTTCTTCACGTATTCGAGGACCTTCGCCTGCGCCTCGGCGGCGGTGGTGCCCGCGTCGAGTTCGGTGATCAGGCCCGAGGTGGTGTGCATATTCGTGACGAACTCGTTCATGTTCGCCCGTGCATCCGCCGAGGGCCTGATGACGATGTCGATTCCCTCGTCGAGGGGGTTGAGCTCGAAGTCGGTGACGATCGCGGCCACCTCGATGAGTTCGTCCCGCACCTCGTCGAGGCCGGTCATTTCGCAGTCGATCCACACAATTCTGTCGTTGCTCACCCGCCCAGCTTAGGCCAGGGGCAGGTGATCGGGACATTCCGGGGTGGGCGTGTGAACGTCGACACACACTGAGCGTGCGCACAAAGGCGATGTCCGGCATGTGACTTAAACTTGAAGAGTCCCCGAACTGGGGTGCCATTTTTGCTCGGCTGAGGGAAGGTACGCACGTGCGTTACACATTCGCTGTGATTCTCATGGTGGTGGGTGTCGTCGTCGGTGGCCTCGGCATCCTGCAGAAGACCCTGTGGGCGCCGGAGGATACGATCACTGCCACCGCGCAGATCGACGCCGACAAACCGGCGGTCATCGTCGACCCCGGAATGCTCAACCTCTACGAAACCCCGACCACACTGACGGCCAAGGGCAGCGGCGACCTCACGATCGCCCAGGCACCGATCGAGAACGTCGAAGCCTGGGCAGGACAGTCCGCCTATGACCGCGTCACCGGACTCGCCGAAGGCGGCAAGCTCACGACCAAGGCGACCGACGGTGAAGGCACGGTGCCCAACCCGGCCGGGTCCGATCTGTGGCAGTCGGAAGTCACCGGCACCGATTCGGTGGAACTGGAATGGAATGACGACGCCAACCGGACCGGCTTCCTCATCGCCGGCGACGGCGAAGCCGGAGAGGTCGAATCCGTGACGCTGACCTGGCCCAACCACGCAGATACCCCCTGGGCGCTGCCGCTGATGATCATCGGCGGTGTCGCCTTCATCAGCGGCGTCGTCCTCCTCGTCCTCGGCGCGAACAATTCGAAGAAGGAAGCGAACCGACGCAAGGCACGGCAGGAACGTCGCCGCAAACTCGCCGAGTACGGCACCGCCTTCGCCGTCGTCCCCGTGCTCGCGCTCAGCGCCTGCGGGCCCGAAGAGCTGCCGAAGCCCGAACCCTCCGAGGCGCCGAGTTCAGCGGCCGCGGGAGTCACGGACGACCAGGCTAAGCGGATCCTCGACTCTGTCGCCACCGCCATCACGGCCGCGGACAAGAAGACCGATAAGAAGGCGCTGGCCGAACGTGCCGCCGGCCCCGCTCTCAAACAGCGTGAAGACCTGTACAAGGTCAAGGAGAAGGTCGAAGACCAGAAGATGGCACCGGCCGTGGCCAGCGACCAGATCGTCGCCAACTACACGTCGGCCACCGACGCCTGGCCGCGCGTGACCAGCCTGATCACCTCTGCCGGAGGGAGCTCGCAGCTGCTCGTGCTGACCCAGGAGGACCCGCGCAGCGACTACAAACTGTGGTCGCAGACCCAGCTGACGGCCGGCACGAAGCTGCCCGAACTGCCCGACTCACGTCAGGGCGCGACGATGCTCGAGCCCGGATCCAAGGACTTCGTCACGACTCCGGAGAAGGCCGTCGCCGACTACGCGAAGGCACTCGGCAGCGGAGCGGACTCGAAGGAAGCGAAGAAGTTCGACTCCGATGACTTCTCGAAGTCCATCTGGAAGAACCAGAAGGAGCAGAAAGCCAGCGCCGAAGAAGGCAAGGCCGAGGTGAAGTACAAGTACACCCCGGGCAAGGAACTCGTCGCTCAGGGCACCGCCGGCGACGCCGCCATCGTCACCGGAGTCATCGACGCCGAATCGACGATCAGCCCCGAATCGAAAGAGGGACGCACCGGCACCCTGACCCTGTCATCGCCGCAGAAGGAGCTCGTCGGCTCCGCGTCGACCAAACAGCCCGTGACGACGAAGACCACCCAGGTGCTCACCTTCCTCGTGCCCAAAGACGGCAAGGTCAGACTCATCGGCGGACTCGAGACTCTCGCCGGAGCCGAAGCAGGCTGAGGCGGAAGGGTCGGCACCGTGGTGTTCCTTCCCTGACGGCTGAGGAAATAGCCGTGGGCGCACCGGTGTTGATACGTTCTGTTGGATAAGTATGGACCAGGTGCGTCACGGTTTGCACCGAGCCCACCGACCGCGTCACAAAGGAGACCACGTGTCAATGGATCCCTCGCAGGAGAACGCACAGCCCGATCAGGGACTCGACCTGTCGGCGGTGCGCAGCAAGAACATGCCCGCCGAGCAGGCCGGGCAGGCCGGTCACGCCGCCGGTGCGGGAGCCGGTGCTGCCGGTGACCAGGTCGGTGGGGACCCGGATGCGGTCGCCGTTCCGGGACTGGTCTTCGACGTCGACGAATCGACGTTCACCAGCCTGGTGGCGATGTCCGACCGCGTGCCCGTCGTCATCGACCTGTGGGCCGAATGGTGCGAACCCTGCAAACAGCTCTCGCCCGTCCTCGAACGCGTCGTCACCTCCTATGGGGGACGCCTCGTGCTGGCGAAGGTCGACGTCGATGCGAACCCGCGTCTGCAGCAGGCCTTCGGTGTTCAGTCCATCCCCACGGTCGTCGCCCTCATCAAGGGTCAGCCCGTGCCGCTGTTCCAGAGTGCTCTGCCCGAACCGCAGGTCCAGGCATACTTCGACGAACTGCTCAAGCTCGCCGGTGAGAACGGTGTGACCGGGCACGCCGCCACCGGGGAAGCCGAACCCGAACCGGCCGGCCCCGCCCATCCGGAAGCCGAAGAGGCACTCGCCAAGGGCGACTTCGACACCGCAGAGAAACTGTTCAAAGCCGCGCTGGCGAACTCTCCGGCCGACGAAGAGGCGAAGTTCGGTCTCGCCCGTGCGGGCCTGGGTCGCCGCCTCATCGACCAGGAACCGGCCGACCTCATCGCTGCCGCCGATGCGGACCCCAAGAACGTCGGGGCCGCGAAGGCCGCGGCCGACGCCGAAGTGGTCAGCGGCAATGCCGGCAGCGCCTTCAACCGACTCATCTCTCTCATCCGCACCACCGCGGGTGATGAGAAGGAGTCCCTGCGCCTGCGGGTCCTCGATCTCTTCGAGGTCCTCGGCGCCGAGGATCCAGCCGTGACCAAGGCTCGGACCGCACTCATGAGGGCACTGTTCTGATCCAGCGAATCCGACTCATCACCGCCGTCCTCTTCGGCGCAGCGGCACTCACGCTCGCCGGACTGGTCATCTCTGCGCTCTCGGTCGTCGGCACCGACGAGATCACCGAGACGCCTGCCTTCACGGTCAGGGACGGAGCCTACGCCGTCGTCCTCGATGAGGCGATCGTGCCCTATTCGGGTTCGAGCGTGACCGTGACGGCGAAGAACTCGAAGGGCACGGAGCTGTTCGTCGGCACCGCCAGCGGGGTCGACGCCGACAGCTACCTCGACGGTGTGGCACAGGAGCAGATCAGTGATGTCTCCTTCCCGAACTCCGCCTCCCACCGGTTCACTCCCGGTGACGCGAAGCCGGAGGCCGATATCGCCGATCGCGACTGGTGGATCAGTACGGAGACGGGACAGACGGTCGCGAAGACCTTCGACCTCGATGCGCAGCCGCAGGTGCTCGTCATCGCTCCTGCGAACTCCGATGACAGTCTTGATGGAACGACGGTGAGTCTCCAGATGCGCGCCAAGGGCGTGTTCGCACTCAGCCTGCTCGGCATTGCCGGCACGATCATGCTCGCCGGATTCTCGGTGTTCCTCTTCATGCGCTGGTGGACCTCGCGCATCCGCCCGCCGAAGAAGGACGTCGGACTCCCGAGCGGCAGCGGACCCGAGGGAGGCAACGGACCCGAGGATGGCGGGCCCGAGGGAGGCGGCAGCGACTCCGACGGCGATGAAAACGGTCCCTCAGGCGGCTCCGGCCGCAGCGGCCGTGACGGTCGGGGACCGGCCGCTGACCGCGCGGTCAATGGCGAGCCGGGGCCGGCGACCCAGCCGATCTCGACAGTGCAGCCGGGCACGGCCGGCCAGGCGCCGCCGCGGCGACGGGATCTGCGGAACCGGCGGTCCTTCCGTGCAGTGACGGCCTCCGTCTTGGGCACCGGGCTCGTGCTCAGCGGCTGTGCGAATATGCCGATCGCCAAACCCAGCAGCCCGGACACCACCCCGTACGAGCGCACGGCGGTGCGCCCCGGTGAGGCCGGGAAGTTCATGACGAACTACACGGAATCGCTGGACAAGACGCTCGGTGACAAGGGCTCCGACCTCGACAAGATCCAGGCGGCACCGCTCATCGACCACACCCGTGCGCAGATCCAGATCGCGGATAAGGCGAAGCAGAAGCTGCGTGCGCCGAACTTCACCGAGGTCGTCGCCGGCAGCCCGAACTTCACCGAATATCCGATGTGGTTCTACGCCTTCGGGACCGCGGACAAGAGTTCCACGGACGGCGACAAGCAGCTGACCAAGGTGATGCTGGTGACGCGGGAATCGGCGTCGACCGATCCGCTCGTGCGTTCGGCGTCCTACATTCCCACCGAGCAGATGCCCGCCCTCATGGCCGATGACCGCGGCGCCGTGGAGAAGGGGTCGGAGGACTTCTCCGAGGATCTGACGACCGTGTCCGGTGACGTCTCATCGTTCCTCGTCGACGGCAAGGCGAAATCCGGGGGTCCCGAGGGACTCAAGGAGGGTGGATTCAAGGGGTTCCGTGACTACCTGGGTGACCTGCGGGACAAGGACTCCGGCTTCGATAAGGTCGACGTCGACTGCAAGCCCTATGATGACCTCAAGTTCGAGGACATGAGCTTGAGCACCGAGCACGGCGCGATCGGGATGGGCGAAGTGCGCTGCACGCTGACGATCAAGGCGCCGTCGGACTACGCTCTCGACCTCGGCGACACCGTCGAAGCCGTGAAGACGAACGAAAAAGAGGGCGACACCATCACGGTCGACACCGCGCACCCCTATGTGCTGATGCGAACCGGTGACGAACTCACCGCAGTCGCCACCGACTGGAACGTTCTGTCCTCCAAGGTGGAGTGAACCGCGCTCAGCCGCGGTGGGCGTGGTGCGTCAACACCAGCGGGTTCGAAATTCATGCGCACTGATCGAGATCACGGCATATGCACTTTGAACCCGCTCATGCGCGACTCAGCCGCGACTCATCTGCGACTGGCGCGGCGGCCGACGCGCAGCAGCCACCACAGGCCGATGAGCGGCAGGAGCAGCGGAATATAGCCGTACCCGCTGCCGAAGTTCGACCACACCGACGGCTTCGCGAAGTCCTCGGGGTGGGTGTGGCTGAGGATGCCGACGACGATGACGCCGAGGAACTCGATCGCACAGGCCGCGACGGCGATCCGGTGTGAAACCCGGTTGCCGATGACCAGGCAGACCGTGGCGAGGATGTAGATCACCGCAGCCATGGCGGACAGCGAATACGCGATCGGTGCGACGTCGAACTCGCGGATGAGCTGATAGCCCGCCCGGGCTGTGGCCGAGAGCGCGAAGACTCCGTACACCGCCGTCAGCGCCCGCCCCGGTCCGGTATGCATCGCCGAGTACGGCGACCGTCCCGTCTTTCCCCGCGCCGAGGCGGCCGTGGAGTCCGCATCGTCTGCTGATTGTGCACGGCCTGTTGGGCTGTTGCCTGCTGAGTTCGCATCGTCGGCGGAATCCCCGCCGAACCGATTGCGTCTGGTCACTGCCAAATCTGGTCCAATCTCTCGATCATCACGATCACCGTCAGTCCTGCCGCGGCCAGGACTCCCGGCCCCCAGCGGCTCAGTTCGGCAAACGCCCAGAACCCGGCCAGCGCCATCACCATGATCGCGGTGATGATGTAGCCGAAGTAGAGCAGCGGGTCGACATCATGCGTGGAGCCGAAGGTCGCTATCGAGATGATCAGCTGCACGATGAGCAGCAGCAGAAGCAGAGCGGCACCGCCGAGCAGGGCCTTGCCGGCCGGACGATTGCGGATGGTCTCGACGATCGACCACAGAGTCAGGATGCCGGTGGCGGCATAGAGGACGATAATGAAAACGGTGAACACCCGACTCAGTTTAGTCGGCCATGCCGGCGGGCAACTCGTCCGGAGGTGTCGCTCGGCGGGTGAGATGCCGCACGGATCCTGGCCGTAGCCCGGCTCACGGCCTAAAATGGCAGGGTGCCCATCTATCTCGATCACGCAGCCACCTCGCCGATGCCCGCCGAGGTGCTCGAGGTGTACACGAAGGAGCTGGCCCGTCGGGCCAACCCCTCGGCCCTGCACGCGGTCGGACAGGCGGCACGGATGCGCATCGAAGAAGCACGCGAAGGAATTGCCCGCGCGGTCGGTGCGGCCACCTCGTCGGAGGTGATCTTCACATCCGGAGGCACCGAGGCCGACAATTTCGCTCTCAAGGGCCTCTACCTCGCCCGCAACAACGGAACGTTCACGGAGCCTGCCCGCCCTCGGGTGCTGACGACGACGATCGAACATCCTGCGATTCTCGAGACCGTGGAGTGGCTGGAGAGCCTCGGAGCCGAAGCCGTGTACCTCGACGTCGACTCGTCGGGGCGTCTCGATATGGACGCGGCGACCGCTGAACTGCGCCGCGATCCCGAACGCACCGCGCTCATCAGCGTGATGGCCGCGAACAACGAGATCGGCACTCTGCAGCCGATCGCCGAGATCGGTGAGATCGCCGCCGAACTCGGCATTCCCTTCCACATCGACGCCGTGCAGGCACTCGGACAGATTCCGCTCGACTTCGCCGCACTCAAGGCGACGGCCATGACGATCACCGCGCACAAGATCGGCGGCCCCGTCGGCGTCGGCGCACTCCTGCTCGACCGCGCAGCGAGCCCGACGCCCATCCTCCACGGCGGGGGACAGGAGCGCAGCGTGCGCTCGGGCACCCTCGACGTCGCCGGTGCCGTTGCCTTCGCCGCCGCCGTCGACCTCGTCACTGTCGACCTTGAGTCCCGGTCGGCCCGACTGTCGTGGCTGCGCGACCGCCTCATCGCGGGAATCGAATCGAGCATCGATGGTTCCGTGCTCTCGGGCCCGCGCGGAGCGGACCGCCTGCCTGCCAACGCCCATTTCACGTTCCCGGGCTGCGAAGGGGACTCACTGCTGTTCGGTCTCGATGCCAGGGGATTGGCCACCTCGACGGGATCGGCCTGCTCTGCCGGTGTCTCCCGTCCCTCCCACGTGCTCTTGGCCTGTGGACTGGATGAGGACAGCGCCCGCACCACCCAACGCTTCACGCTCGGTCACGATACGACCGAAGCCGATGTCGACGCCCTGCTCGCGGCCCTGCCCGAGGTCGTCGACCAGGCACGCCGAGCCGGGATGGTTTCGGCAACACCCCGATGGATGCAAGGAGCATCATGAGAGTACTCGTCGCCATGTCCGGCGGAGTCGATTCCTCCGTCGCAGCCGCCCGTGCCGTCGACGCCGGACACGAAGTCGTCGGCGTTCACCTCGCCCTGTCCCGAATGCCCGGGACCCTGCGCACCGGATCGCGCGGCTGCTGCACGATCGAAGACTCCCGCGACGCCCACCGCGTGGCGGGAATGCTCGACATCCCCTTCTACGTCTGGGATTTCTCCGAGCGGTTCAAGGAAGACATCGTCGATGACTTCATCGCCGAATACGCCGCCGGACGCACCCCGAACCCGTGCATGCGCTGCAATGAGCGCATCAAGTTCGCCGCCCTCCTCGACCGGGCCCTGGCGCTCGGCTTCGACGCCATCGCCACCGGCCACTACGCCGAGGTGCTGCGTGACGACGAGGGCCGGCCCGAACTGCACCGCGGTGAGGATCTGGCCAAGGACCAGTCGTACGTCCTCGGTGTGCTCACCTCCGACCAGCTCGAGCACTGCTACTTCCCGATCGGGGCGACCGCGTCGAAGGCCGAAGTGCGCGCCGAGGCGGCCGAGCGCGGATTCTCGGTAGCGAACAAGCCCGACTCCTACGACATCTGCTTCATCCCCGACGGGGACACGAAGGCGTGGCTGGCCGACAAGATTCCGATGCGTCCGGGACTCATCAAGGACTCCGAAGGTGAGGTTCTCGGCGAGCACGACGGGGCGATGACGTACACGATCGGTCAGCGCAAGGGCCTGGGCATCGAGAAGCCCGCTCGTGATGGCAAGCCGCGCTTCGTCACCGGCCTCGATCCTGCGACGAACACCGTCACCGTCGGATCGCGTGCCGACCTCGCGGTCTCGCATCTGACCGGCATCCGCACCTCCTGGGCTGGAGCGGCCCCGTCGGACATGGGTTCGACTCCGGAGACCGGGATCGACTGCGAAGTGCAGATCCGCGCCCACGCCGATCCGGTGCCGGCCCGGGCCTGGCTCGGCGAGTTCGTCGCCGAAGCACCCGAGCATGAGGCGAATCCGGTCATCGACGAGGTCGAGGTGCCTGCCGCACGCCCGGCCGGGCAGCTCATGCACGTCGACGTCGATGAGGAGCTGTCCGGAGTTGCTCCAGGCCAGACCATGGTCATCTACCGCGGCACCCGTGTACTCGGTCAGGCCACCATCGACTCCACGGCCAAGGACCGCATCACCCCGGCACCCGAATTCGCAGGCGCCTGAGGCGCTTCACCTCACTTAAGCGACGGCTTCGGGGCCGATGTCGGCCACGGGCGATACTCTGGGGTCATGAAGGAAAGTCCCCAAGATGTCGTCACGGCACCTTATGGAACCTGGTCTTCACCTCTGGGCGCCGCCGAGGTGGCTGCCGGTGCCGCTCCGATCTTCGATGCCGCCTTCCGCGGAGACGAGATCTTCTACTCGACGAAGATTCCCGCCGAGAAGGCCCGCACCGGCCTCGTCCGTACATCACTGTCACGTCCGGGAGAGCGCGAGCAGGTCATTCCGACCGGGTTCAACATCCGCTCCGCCGTGCACGAATACGGGGGAGCCTCGTGGGCTCTCGACCAGAGCAGCGAGGTCATCTACTTCGTCAACGCCGCTGATCAGCGCGTCTGGCAGATCATTCCCGGGCGAGCTCCGCACGCGCTGACCCCGGACACTTCGGGGCGGATCCGCTACGGGGATCTGCACATGAGCCCGTGGGGGCTGCTATGTGTGCGCGAGGACTGTCGGTCCACCCGTCGTGAACGCGCCATCGTGCTGCTGACCAAGCACGGGACGACGAATGTGCTTTCGACACACTCACATTTCATGGCCTGGCCCAGGCTCTCACCCGACGGCAGCACCTTGGCGTTCATCGGCTGGGAGCACCCGAACATGCCGTGGGACGGAACCACCCTGTGGCTGGTCGATGTGCGCACCCCGGCCACACCTGCGGTCGCCGTGCTCAGCGGTGACGGGATCGAACGCCCGCGCAGGTTCGATCCGGGATTGCCGAGTCCGACCGACCCGGGAATCTCGCTGCTCCAGGCGGAGTTCACGTCAGATTCGTCTCTCCACGTCATCTCCGATCACGAAGGGCACTGGGCGCTGTACGGCCTCGACATCGACCCCGTCGCCGTGCGTCCCCTGGTCACCGACGACCGTCAGGCGCCGGCGCCCGAAAGAATCGGATTCGACCGGCTGCGATCGGTCATCGACACCGGCGAGGAGATCGGCGGTGCCCTCTGGCAGCTGGGCACGCGGTGGCACCTCAACGACGGAGATGAGGTGTGGGCGCATTCTCAGGCGGCCACCGCAACACTCGTGCGCCGCCGGCTGAGCCGATCCGACACAACGCTCACCCCTTCCGACACGACTTGGGAGACCATCGACACGACGGGGGAGACCTTCGGCACGATCGAACTCCTCTACCTCGGAAGCACCCACCTGCTGCTGATGGCGAAGTCGACCAGGCGCCCCGGAATCCTCTACGCCGTCGACCGGGTGACCGGACTGTTCACGGAGATCGCCAGCGAACGCCTCGACACCCATCAGGGCTACTATTCCCGCCCGAGCGTCGGCGAACTCGGGGGAGTGCCCGTTGTCATCCACCCGCCCCACAACCCTCGCTTCGCCGCCCCCGACGACGAACTCCCGCCCTTCGTGGTCTCGATCCACGGCGGACCGACGGGGCAGGCGACCCCGGAGATGACAGCCCGCACGAGCTTCTTCACCTCCCAGGGCATCGGCATCCTCGAAGTCAACTACGGCGGGTCGACCGGATTCGGCCGTGCCTGGCGTGACCGGCTGCGCGGCGGGTGGGGAGTCGTCGACGTCGAGGACACCGTCGCCGCTGTCAACGGACTCGTCGCAGCCGGACTCGCCGATCCGAATCGCATCGCCATCTCCGGAGCCTCCTCGGGCGGGTGGACGGTGCTGTCCGCCCTGGCCTCGACGAACGTGTTCGCCTGCGGCACCTCGTACTTCGGAGTCACCGACCTCATGCGCTTCGTCGTCGACACCCACGACTTCGAATCCCACTACATCGACGGCCTCGTCGGACCTTGGCCCGCAGCTCAGGACGAGTACATCACCCGGTCGCCGATTCGCCGGACCAGCGATATCACGGTGCCCGTGGCCGTCATGCAAGGCGACCGCGACCCAATCGTCCCACCCTCACAGGCGCAGGAATTCGTCGATACACTCGAACTGGCCGGAGTGGAGTACATTTACCGTCTGTACAAGGGCGAGTCCCACGGCTTCGTCCGCGCTGAAACCATCATCGATTCCCTGGAAAGCGAGTTCG
>NZ_JBQDYQ010000008.1:11245-81632 GCF_052105255.1 Brevibacterium sp. | reverse complement strand
TTCGATATTTCCCGCCGGTCTTGTCCGCGATCTGCACAGCAGTGGCCCCAGACGCCGTGGGCACCTTGCGCACAAAAGGGCTCATACTCCCATGATACGGGTCAGATTAGTTACCCAATTTCGAGCCTATCAACACTGTGACCAGCATCAATGCTTCCCAGATGGCACGAAACGCCCATCACCTGTGCAACTCAGGAGATGTCGTCTTAACCTAACCACCGAACGAGGCGTTAGCTATCAATAGGACACTAATTTTTAAGCCCCGGATGCAATTTAGTTACTCAATATAGCGTCGATGGCAGAAAGGTGTGGTTCTGCTACAAACCCCGTGGCCGCGATCTTGGCATTATCCAACACTGAATTAGTTGGCCTCGGTGCCTGGGATTTGCCCGCAGCATACTCTGCAGTACTCACAGGACTGACATCATCAGCTGAACGACCGCACCGTTCAAACACAACCTGGGCGATGCCGCACCAAGTAGACGGCTCGCCGCCACCAGTCACGTTATACGCGCCGTAAGCAGGTCGTACATCGAGTAGGTGCCTGATAGCTGCGGCAATAGTGGCCGTCGAGGTGAGTCGGCCCATCTGGTCATCCACCACGGAAGGACTAAAGCCCTTGCCCGCCAGGCTGGCCATTGTCGCCACGAAATTGGAACCCGCACCAATCACCCAGCTGGTGCGCACAATGTAATGTCGCGGCACAGCGGATACTGCCAGGTCACCAGCAGCTTTACTCTGACCATAGACGCCCAGCGGACACAGCGAGTCATCCTCCGTGTACGCACCATCCTTGGATCCGTCGAACACGTAGTCACTAGACACGTGCACTAGCGTTGCCGAGGCTTCGGCAGCCTTGCGAGCCAAATGGGCAACCCCGGTTGCATTAACCGCCCACGCTTGTCCTCGGCCCTCAGGAGTATCTGCGGAATCTACTGATGTGTATGCGGCGGCATTGATCACAGCGTCAACCCCACGCAGGTTAAGTGCCTCAATAGAGGCAGGATCGGCCAAGTCCAATCGTTCTCGAGAGAGAAACTCGACTGAGTCGTCCCCGACGTAGGCCTCGTGCAGCGCACGAGCTAGTTGCCCTGTATCTCCGATTACCAGGGTGCGCCTCGGTGCCATAGGCGTGACATCGGCCAGGTTCGGATGAGTGCGATCAGCTTCAGAAACAGTCGCCTGATCCAGTGATATCGGCCAGGCGATATCTAACTCGGGGTCCGCGAGGTTGACGAACGTATACTCAGATTTGGCGGCAGCGTTCCAATGGTCGTTGACAAGGTAGGAATAAAGTGTGTCCGCCTCCAGCGTCTGGAATGCATTGCCCACTCCACGGGGTACGTATACGGCTGTGCCCGGTGTGATCTCAGTGGTGAACACGGTGCCGAATCCGTTTCCAGGACGCAGGTCGACCCACGCCCCGAACACACGCCCCACTCCGACAGACACTAGTTTGTCCCACGGCTCAGTGTGGATGCCTCGTGTGACACCAACAGCTTGGTTAAACGACATGTTCTGCTGGACAGGTCCAAAGTCCGGTAGCCCCAGGTCGACCATCTTCTCGCGCTGCCAGTTTTCCTTGAACCAGCCACGGTCATCACCATGGACTGGCAGGTTGAGAACGTGCATGCCTTCAATAGGAGTTTCGGCAACTTCCAGGTCACTCATCGTCGGCCCTCTCCCAGTTTGGTTTCCTGTACGCGGTATCGCGCTTCGGTGGCATCCTTTTGTGGACGCCACCAGTCCTCATGCGTACGGTACCAATCGACTGTGGCTGCCAAGCCCTCGGCAAAATCACCATGCGTCGGCTCCCACCCCAGTTCCTGCCGCAGCCTGGTGGAATCAATGGCATAACGCAGATCATGACCGGGGCGGTCTGTGACGTGATCGAACCAATCTGTGGGCCGCCCAAAGATCTCGAGCAGTGTAGTCAACACGCTCAAGTTGTCCTGTTCACCGTCAGCACCGATTAAATAGGTCTGGCCTGTGGTGCCCTGCTCGAGAATAGTCAGCACCGCACTCGAATGGTCTTCCGCATGAATCCAGTCACGCACGTTATGCCCGGCCCCGTAGAGCTTCGGCTTGACCCCATCAATAAGGTTGGTGATCTGGCGGGGAATGAACTTCTCCACATGCTGGAACGGTCCGTAGTTATTCGAGCAATTGCTCAGTGTAGCGGACACGCCGAATGAACGGACCCACGCACGCACCAGCATGTCGGAACCGGCCTTGGTCGACGAGTACGGACTGGACGGATTGTATGGGGTGTATTCCGTGAACTTTTCCGGCGTACCCAACGGCAAGTCTCCGTAGACCTCATCCGTTGACACATGATGGAACCGCACCCCATACCGACGCACGGCCTCCAACAGAGTGTACGTGCCTACAAGGTTCGTGCGCACAAACGGCGACGGGTCCTCCAACGAATTATCATTGTGCGACTCCGCAGCGAAGTGGACGACTGCGTCCGCGTGGGAAACAATCTCATTTACCACATTGGCATCGCAGATATCACCGCGAACCACTGTCACACGGCCACCAGACATTCCCATGAGAGACGCCTCGTTAGCCGCGTACGTGAATTTATCCAACACCACTACGTGAGAATCCGTGTGCTCGACGAGGTGGTGAACAAAGTTCGAACCGATAAACCCGGCACCGCCGGTGACTACAATCTTCGCCATTTCTGTCCTAGCCTTATCCGTGTCATTAGCAAACCAGTCGTTGCCGATAGTTGAACCGTTGCCGAAAGCTGTGGTTCGTTAGCGATGTATGGTGCCTGCAGAATGTCGCGGCGCGCACTATCAGATGATCAAGTTCAAAAGGTACTGACCGTATCCGCTCTTGAGTAACTTCTCTCCACGCTCGGACAGTGCGGCATCGTCGAGCCAACCTTGCCGCCACGCCACCTCTTCCGGGCAGCCCACAGATAGTCCTTGCCGTTCCTGAACAGTGCGAATATAGTTCGACGCGTCGCTCAGCGAATTGAACGTACCGGTATCGAGCCACGCAGTGCCTCGCGGCATGAACTCGACTTTCAGTTTGCCCGCTTCCAGATACACACGGTTGAGGTCCGTGATTTCAAGCTCACCGCGGGCCGAGGGCCTCAGGCCAGCCGCGGCTTCAACCACGGTCGAGTCGTAGAAATAGATTCCGGGCACAGCGTAGTGGCTCTTGGGCTTGGCGGGCTTTTCCTCCAACGAGACCACGTTGTTCTCGCTATCAAATTCAACAACGCCGTAGGCAGAAGGATCCGAAACCCACTGCCCGAAAATAACAGCACCATTCGGGTTGGCATGATGGCCGAGGCGCGTACCCATGCCTGAACCATAAAACAGGTTATCACCCAAGATCAGTGCCACTGGATCACCACCGATGAACCGTTCCCCAATCAGAAACGCCTGAGCAAGACCATCGGGACTCGACTGGACTGCATACTCCAGGCTCACGCCGAACTTCGAGCCATCGCCCAAAACTCCACGAAAAGCCTCTTCGTCCCGTGGAGTTGTGATCACCAAAATCTCACGGATACCCGCCAACATCAGAGTAGAAAGCGGATAGTAAATCATCGGCTTATCATAGACAGGCATGAGCTGCTTGCTGACACCGTATGTCAGAGGATGAAGGCGCGACCCCGTACCACCCGCAAGGATAATGCCTTTCAAACTGCTCACCCCATATCTTTCAGAAACAGCCACCAGGTAGCTCGAACCGTGGCTACACCAGTGTAGGGAACTACAAACAACCACATCGTTCACGTGCTTACTGCATTCTACCGAGCGCAATCTTGAATAACCCTGTTGAATCGAATACGACTCCGCCGAAGAGCTCCCTATGACCTACGACGAGTTTCGACCAGCCCGAAGTTCATAGCGACCCTAGTATACATTCAAGAGCACCACCAGCGCCCAGCAGCCAACAACCGAGAACCGAGAAACGGTAACCGCTAAGAAAAAATACGATTCAGGGATGACGATAGACGCCGCGATCAACAACTAGACTGAGACCTTAAGTTAGGCTCGCTTAATCACGCGATTCTGACAGGACCAGCTACGAGATTTAACTCAACCAAGAAATTCATTCAAACCCGCTGAATTGCGGTCAAAATCGAATGACCACGCAGAAGTGTGGACGACCTGCCGCCAGGGAAATTTACCAGTCGGCTCAACATTGGGGCTACTCCAGAAATATTGACAGTCTATTCCACGAGCAGAACAAATCAATGCTTCGAATCTGCCCCTATACCCCTCATGAGTCAGCACACCAACACGCTCGGCATTGACGGCGAAAACCAGATTATACATCGCGGATCCACCGAATCCACATATATGTTTAGCATTTCGGAACAAATTAATTTGCTGCGGCAAAGAAAGTAGCTCCGGGTAAATTATTGAATAGCCTTGGTCGCGAAAAAACTGCTCGACGTCATCCTGATTCTGACAGCCCCGAGTACTAGTCGACTCGCCCCGAGAGATAAAAATCTTGTCTCGACACTCGGCGCGCTCAGTGCGACTCCCAACGCATAATTCATTAGGGGATACCAATCCTGGCAATAAACGGTCCCAGGTATCGACAATCGCCGGATTTACATACAATGTATTATTTCCAGACCATAACGGATCCGCCGATATCAACATATCAACTTTAGCTGCGGGAGCTGCGACAACAACATCTCTATCATCTATCCCCCAAGCACGAGTAAAAGCCAACTCGAAGTTTGGTTGCCGCTCACCCGGATATTTAGTCTGTATAAGCACTTTGAGGTCGGGAACCCGAGCCTTCGCTTCATCCCACGCCCACAACCGAGACAGGCCATCTGTATACCAGTGACCGAAGTGTCCAGGGTTCGCGGTATTCAACGCAAATACAGGGGACTCTATTCGTTCGGGAGAGTCATGAGAGGCGCGAACAGTAGCATAACCACGCTCCTTCGCCATTCGAATTCCTTCAGCTCCCGAGCTCGAGTAAACGAAGGTATCCGGAAGCAACGAACTGTCAGTCCTTACTCGACCATATTCCTCGATGATAACCTCTCCCTCATACAATCTCGAATAGAGGTTCTCACCCGTTGAAGGATTCGAAAAGTCGGGGAAAGTATAATGACGGTCGTTCTCGCGGAACTGCGAGGCCGCCAGCTTTCCTGGAGCTAGTTCCTCGATAACTGTCGTACGCAAATAATCACGACGATGCGCAGTAAACCGAGCTACTTCGGATCTCTTTAGTGCAGCAAAATGGTCTACTCCCTTTGAAATAGATAGCGAATCACCCGAAATTTTTACGCCGCTCACAAGTGAACAAATCTCAAGATCAATTCGTTTCTCGGCGACAGCTTGACACCACTCAGATGAGATACAAGAACCGAGTCCATATATTTCTCCCCGAGCCGATGCACTTAATGCGCGGATAATCAAATTGCCGTTAGCGACAACCGAGTATAAAAGCCTCTCCATGAGGCGCTTAGATAAACTTTCTCCATCAGACACGAGTACTTCAACACATTCGAATGGGCCATATAGTCGGGCCAGCCAGGGCAAATGATCGACGGAGCTAAACTCATGAACCACGTCGCGCTGTCCGGCTCCTCGCCGGTGCGGATTGTTTGTAACCCCAAGGTTAGGCACGAACCAATAGCGTGGGAGCTCCGAGCCTCCTTCTCGAACCCGCAACGAACGTACGCTGTCACCGGTATTGGTAGTCAGATGAATAACTGCCTGGCGCATCTTGCCACTCATGGATCTCTCCGGATCTATTACTCGCCGAATTAGACTAGCACGAGTTCCACGCCGAGCATCCTCAAATTGAACGACCCATTGCGAATAATTCTAATCTAATTTCGATGATTACACTTTCGGAACAAATTGACTATCTTAAAATTAGTTTCACCGGCCCAGCAACGTTGTAGCCGATATTCCAACCAAGACTCCCAACGCACTTTCTTGTACAGCAACCGACGCCTGCTCTTAGTACTCCTATCGCAGAGCAGGATTGCCGCTCGTCCACTCTTCTCACATATCACTGAATACGCAGGCGAGAGCGCTTGAATAGCGATCCGCCCACCATGCTTCATCTGTCCGCAGCAAACACTACCTCATGAAATTGCTTCAACGCCGTGGACCGATAATCATCAGCGCTAAATTCACCGTGAGCATCATCTAAGTTTTTTATCAGGTCATTGATGTCATCCGCCATTTCCGAAGAGTGTGCACTAATTATTCTGCCATATCCGATTTCCATGAGCTCTGCAGTCCCGGGCGTGTAAGCAGCCGCCACAGGAGTATCTAGAGTCATTGCTTCGAGTACAACAACGGGCTGTCCCTCATGAGTAGATGGAAGAACGAAGAGATCTGCCGCTTTGAGCGCAGGGTATGGATTTGCGCGCTGCCCGGCAAACATTATTGATTCTCTGACTCCAAGCTCTCTGGCTTTCGCTTTAAGTTCGGCTTCTAAGAGACCAGAGCCGATGATAGTAAGCCTAGCACCGGGATTTCTACCGATAATAGCGGGCCAAGCGTTAACTAAACTCATAAAGTTCTTTTCGGGAGAAAGTCTACCGATCGAGACTATATTGATTGCCCCACCCGTGATCCACGTCTCCAGATCTTCTTCAAGGCGCTCGCTTGATGAATCTAGAATGCGATCTTTGTCGAGCACGTTCGAGACTGGGGCGTAAGGCGTGGCACACGAGAAGCCAGCGAGTTCGAGTTCCGTTTGGTTCTCGTCTGCCAAGGACTTTGCGACCGGCACCACCGCGTCGTAGTCGTCATAACGCTTGAACAAGGGAGCCAGTTCCGGGTACTTAGTTCGCCACTCTCGTACCAGCTGATTGTGCTGCCAGATGAAGTGCTTGGTGGATTTGTCGCCGACATTTGCTATGAAGTCGGCCCACAACGTCGCGTAGCCGTCAAACTCGATGGCAGCGTGGGGCACGGTACCTCCTAGTACCCTGCGCGCTTCACGGTTCCAGGCCCGCTTAGTCAGTCGCTTCAATGCTGACCCATAGGTGGCGCTTCGATTGTTCGCACGTGCGATCGCCCACTGTTCCTCCGGCGTGGCAGTAATGCCGCCAACGCGAAAAGCCAAATCAACATAGTCCGGCAATCGCGAGAGCACGGACTGTCGGTCTTCATCCCTGCGCATGACGTGGCCCTCTACAACTAAGACAATGTCCACCTTCTCCGGGTCTAGCGCGTACAGTAGTGCAAGCAATGCACTAGCAATGCCGTTACGCATCAAACTCGCGTGGAATACAAGAAGGGGTCGCTGACGCAACCTAGCTGGAGCACTTTCAAGCATGAAGTCCAGCGCGCGTTTCGAAGCATGGCCATCTTCGTGCGGTGCGTAAGCCTCCACCATAGATGTTTTCGAGTCTATCCACCCCGCATCAAGCTGTTGGACTGTTTGAACTAACGATTCACGATCCGCACAGACATGCCCGGGGAAGTCGGAAGGATCAAGATACAATCCTCGACTTGTGATGTAACTGTCAATGTCGGGCACATAGAAGACGATCGGCCGCCCAGTGATTAGGAAATCAAATGCAATCGACGAGTAGTCGGTAATCAAACTATCGACACCAGCAAGTAGGTCGTTCGTGTCTATTTCCGCAGGAACTATCTCAACAGGAAGCGTCAGATTGGCAACCAACTTCTCAGTAAGTCGATGTGCCCGGAAAAAGACACGTGAGCTGGTTGCGTCAGACATTGCTTGAAGGTCCGAAATTAGTCGCTCCAGATCGAACGTTTGCTCCGAAACGCCACCTCGCCATGTGGGGGCGTATAGAATCACCGATTCCGTATCATCTACGCCAAGCTGTCTCCGTACATCCTTGCGAAGGTCGGCACCGCCGTTGATGAGCCTGTCCAACCTTGGTGAACCTGTAATCCGACGCGCAGCTGTCGCGTACCGCGCAATTCGATGGTCGTCAAACAATGCCCAATCGGTGAGTCCATTCGGTGATGTTACGTGAGTTGCCTGGACGAAATTGCGCGCCAAGTTTTCGTACTCCAGAAGTCCCTGTTTCATTGACTGGCCCAGAGTCTTCAGAGGGGTTCCGTGCCACGTGTTCAAATACGTCTGTCCGGCACGTCGCACGAAATACGGACCAAACGACACATTGTTAACTAGATACTTGCTGGTTGCGAGATATTTTAGATATAGATCAGAATGAGTCTCAACGAGAATCACATCACTAGATGAGGAGACTTCTAGCGGGATTTCCACCGATTTAGCATGTGCCCAGACAAAGGTAAACCCATCGAAACGCGGGTCTTGCTTCATCTCACGGAACAAGGCAAGTGGGTGACAGCCGATCGAAGCGCCATGGTTGCTTTCGAGAAACACAATGTTGTCTATGATCGGTAGAGTTTCGTAGAATTCCGCGTACAAACTTCGACGTCGTCCCTGCGCCGAGTTGAGATATCGCTTCAAGTCCAATCCGTCAGGAAAACGAACATCTCTACTACTCCGAAGCTCTTCCAACGCTAAGTCGATGGACCCACGCTCCGCTTGCAACTCAGCATAACGGGTAGTTTCAGACCGAGACGGATGCATAAGCCGGCGCGACAGTTCGTGTAGCGCGACAAATTCCTGGTCAGGCTGGTCAAGAGACCGAGCCGCTCGCGCAATTTGTCGCCACGTACGAATTTCAGTAGGAAATTCCTCACTAATCGACCGCGCAAGTGCACTCGCGTGATCAGTTGCGATCCGTACTAGCATCGAGCGAGTAGTCTCTACCTTATCCGCAACATTGTCGCTATAGCTTGACTTCGAAGGCTCAGCATCATCGCGAGCTCCCAACGATGCCACGTACGCTAAGTAGGCATCATCAACTCGGTCAAGCTGGCGCGCGACTTCGGCAAGCCGATACCACCAGTGTTCTTTCTCGGCATCCATCAGGAGCGCCCGGGCGTAGGCCGAAGCCGAACCTTCGTTGTCTCCCAGCCGTTCGAGTACCACGCCCAATCTGTAATGACGGTACGCATGCTCGCCATCGGTCATGACCGATCTGTTGAACCACTCACGAGCATCTTCCCAAAGATACTGTCGGTCATACGCGTGGCCGACTTCGAATTGTAGACTGGCTCTGATACTCAGCGCTTCTGTTCTTGAAAGTTGTCTATGATATTGGCGGATAGCTTCACGCCACAAACCGCGATTCTTATAGTAGATACCCGGGCCTAGTTGCTTGGCAGCCCCACTATCTTTAGATGCAACTTCGTCCAAAAGTGAATCAGAATCTTTAAACTGACCTAGCAACTCATAGCAATGCGCAAGCTCTACCTTGTCTGAATCAGAGATCTTGAAGCTTTGAGCAACGGCCTTGAAATACTGTACGGCTTCCGCGTAACATCCCATTTTTGCGGCGAGTGACGCCCTGTCTCTCAACCATGACACGTCGTCGGCTCGGGCTGACGAGCCAGCGCGCAGGGTCTCCAATCGTTTCCACATGGGCGATTTCTTTTCTGCGTCATAAATAGCGGCATATGCGTCTGCTGCGCGATGGTTGCAGCGTATTGCCAGGTGGTATTGCGCTACTGCATTTTCCAACTCGCCTAGGGATGAAAGACACCTTCCGCGCCTAAACGCAATTTTTCCAGAGTTTCCGTCAAGCGCTTGCGCCTTCGCATACTCAGCGTCTGCAGATTCCCAGTTACCCTGACGCTCGAGGGAGAAGCCAAGTTTATATAAAGCATCGGTGTTATTCGGTGAAATATTGACAGCTTCGCCAAACGCATCCACAGCGGATTGTGTGTCGCCATTTCGCAAGGACATATTTCCGAATAACATGGCGGTTCGGTCATCACCGGCTTTTGCGAGTTTCCACGCTCGCCCTAAGGCCGAATCGGCCAGGTGGGTTAAATTTCTTGAGCGAGCTATGCGTGAAGCTAGTAATAGTGACTTCGTTATATATGAACTATTCGAAGGCTGCCCACCTTCAGAATGGATCCTGTTCACTGTTCTTCCTCCGTGTTGCGCAATCCAAGGTATCCAGCGTGTGCGGCTCGAATAATCAATGTCGCCATGTCTTCGAGAGAAGTATCTGGGGGTTCCTGAATAGAATCTTTATCGTGAGAATTTATTAGAGCTATTAATTCTTCGGTCGAATCCGCCTCAAGTATATTATTGACCGCGCAGAGTCTGTAGAGTCCACGCTCCTTTAGATACTCTCGCTTATCGGCGGTATATTGAATAGCTAGCTTTCCGGTCGGCAAGAAATCATATAATATAGAAGAATAATCGGTAACAAGGACGTCAGAAAGCGAAAGTAGATCTTCCACATGAGGCTCATTACTTACGTTGATGATGGATTCAAGAGGATCGCGTTCATTTTGTACGATATGATGTGAGCGCAAAAGAATTCTCGCATTGCATTGTTCGGCAATCTTACCAAAATTTAAGTATTGACCCCATTCAAATAGAGTCCCATGCCGATGGCTGTCTCTCCATGTCGGTGCGATCAATATTACTAGTTGGTCTTCGTTTATACCGTAACGCCAACACAATGCTTTTCGTCGGTTTTCGGCAGACGGTTCGTATATTCGCCCATTCCGAGGATATTCACCCAAACGCACTTCGCCACTATACCCAAGGGCGTTTTTCAAAATGGTCGCCGCTTTCGGGGTCTGCGCAAGCAGAAGGTCCCATTCTGAGACCTCATTTTTCATCAAACGCCTGTACGTTAGTGGAATTTTCCGACGAGGCAAATCCCACAATAGTTTCTTAATCGGCGTGCCATGCCAGGTCTGAATATAGAACTGCTCTGGCCGCTTCTCTACAAAGAATGGAAAATTGTTGTTGTTGATCCATACGTGACTTGTTGCCATAGCTCGGTGCCAGTCTGCAGTGCCCTCGACAACCGCTATTCCGCCTTCTGGCACGTCCACTCGACGATCACGGATCGACCAGTAGAGTGGGATTTCGTGAGTTTCTGCCCTTATTGCATCGAAGAGTGCTCGTGGATTGTCGTTCGCTGATTTGCCGTTATACGATTCAAACACAATACCCGGCTGCAGAGGACCCCAGTCTTGCCTGCGTAGCGCAAAACGGCCGACCTTGGTCCTCTCCTTTGCTGACCATGGAGGAGAGGCCGTGATCGCTACAGCTTCGGATGGTCGGGCCTCCACTCGGAGAGTATTCCACTCGGTGAAGCAGTCCACTGGGCGGATCGCGAGCTTTTCTGCGGCGCGCGCCCAGCCCTCTGCAGCCTTCGCAGTGTTTCCGAACCTGACGTGATATCCGCCGGACATCGATGCGACCGTACCGCCTTCTACTCCGGTAGTCGTGAGGTCGTAGACAGCGGTGAAGCTACCATCCCCGTGCCGTGCGTGCTCAGTAGGTTCCACGGTGTGATCTGACGATCTGAGAACGACAGTTATGTTGGCCGGTGGGTCGATTCGACCTGTCAGTAGCAGGCGGTCCCTGTCACTCGATGCTCCGGTGATACTGACTCGCCTGAATCGCTGAGTCAGTTGTACAGCGCCGGCGATATTGGGTGACAGTCTTACGCATGAGGTGTCAGGAAGCAGATAATCGACTGCCGCATGATGGACAGGGACAGTCTGGTCATCCATCGTCCGCGCCAAGGCTGACCACAAGCGTTCGCCGCCGGCAACGAAGTTTTCAGGAAGCTCCGGAAAAGTACCCGTAAAGATGGACCGTCCCTGTGCCTTTAGCGTGGCCGTCATGCCCGCGCCGTGCAGGGTGAGACTCCTGATATCGACAAAGCCGTCCAATGTGATCGTTACGTCTCGTCCACGACAACTCACTTGTTTGGCCAGAACAGGACGTGCTGGCATCCCCACGGCTTGGATAGACAGTTCATCATGCTCATTGGCGATCACGGTGACCCTGCCGTTGTCGACGACTGGACTTGGGGCAATCATTGCCACGACGGCAGCCGACAGCGCCGGTACGTTGAACTGCCTGTCCTTGATGTCGAACCGTCCGACAAGTGCAATCCCCCGGGGAGAGTGATCATCTAGCTCGGAGAGGTCGATCCTTGCTCTGAAACCACCCTGGCCGTAGCTTCTCCACGGGTCGCCGACCTCGAGATCCACTCGATTGTCGTTGACGTGCTCGACGGCTTCGTCGGCGACAACTGCCCCGTCCATGACACCTTGGATGCGCACGTCGACGTCGCTTGGGTCGATTCCAGGAATGTAGGCACATCCCTGCAGTTCGATGACCTGCTCATCGACCCACCGTGCATTCCTGATCTTCATTTGAGGGACGAAGTCGACGTCCCTCGCTCTAACCAAGCGCTTTGGCACCTTCGTCTCGAGCCGCTCGAGGTAGGTAGGAGCGACGAGCCATCGGCCATCGACGTACTCGAGCGGCACTGATCGCGTCTCTTCGGCTCGAGTCCCGAGTATCTCTTCGATGTCGGACAGGAGTCCGGCGGCCACGACCCACATAAAGAGTCGTTCTTGCGCCGGGATAAGCTTCCATGCGCCTCGGGGCATCGTCTTCTTCATGTCGTTCGCGGCATCGCACAGCGTCTTTCTGAACCGCTTGTTCGCGGTGTCCAGGAATTCCGCATGCATAGCCAGGTCCGTGCCCATCCAGACGGAGTAGGCGTGTTCGAGCACGTTCTCCGGAACGTTATCCAGCGTGGATCTCAGCACATCGATGACTTCGAGCTTTGCCTGTAGATCGGTCAGCTTGGCCTTCCGCTGTGAACGAGTGTCACGACCATCGGCCAAACGCCACGCGTAGACGTCGTCAGTGAGCACGTCGACGGCCGATGCTCCGACCAAGGCGCGATAGACCGGCTCTTGGTCTTCGTAGTTTCGGAACCCCCACATCTCGCCGACGTGTCTGTTCCAGAAGTCGCGACGATAGACCTTGTTCCACAGGACCGGTTCTTCCAGCAGCTCAGGCATGTCTCCTAAACGGACAGCAAGGCGTTGCCTCGAGTGCACGCGTGCGGTGAGCTTTGGGCGAGTTCGCCCGCTCTTGCCTATTCGGACATAAGAACCCGTGGCAATGTCAGAGCCTGTCCGTTCGAGCGAATCGATCATCGACGAATAAGCACCTGGCAGAACTTCGTCGTCGGCATCTGCGAAGGCTAAATACTTCCCCCGGGCTACGTCGACTCCCCTATTACGAGCGCGAGCGGGTCCTTCGTTTTCCCCTTCGAGAATCGAGACACGTGCGTCACCGCTCGTGCAGGTGCGAATCTTTTCGACAGTGTCATCCGTCGACCCATCGTCGACAACGATGACTTCGAGAGAGACAGCTTTCTGGTTGAGGACGCTGCGTAAGCACGCTTCGATCTGATCGCTCGCGTTGTACGCGGGGATGACAACACTCAAGGTGACATGTGCGTCTTCGCGCGCCGTTTCGGCGACGTCCCGGGCTGAGCCGATCTCGGACTTCGCTCGACGCCGGAAGTCCTTGAAGCCTTCGACCCCGCCGTTGCGCAGATGCCACAGCGCCTTGCGCCACCGCTGTCCACTCACGGGGTCTCACTGCCGTTCATCGTCACCTTCTCGCGAATACTTCTGACGATCGATTCGTAGTCGGCATTGCGGTAGTGGAAGGGTTGCGGTCCCCACTTGTGGTCCCGTGCGATTCGAACGTCATTGCTTGCTCTTACCACGGACGACTCTGTCAGTGATTGTGCATCTCTACGATACCGGATGTAGTCGACATTCGCGGACAGAGCGCGATCGGCATATTCCTCCGCCTCTGTCGGTTTCACAGCGCGGAGGCTCTGCCATGCTTCGCCGACTCCGCGACCGTTTGAGAGACCACGGCCGGCCTCGCGCGCTCCACGCTGCAGCCGTCGCCAACTGCGACCCAGCTTCGCTAGGCCGTCGTTCTGGGGATGAGGGGCCCCGTCGACAGCGCCGGCCCATTCTATGTCGAGCAGAATGGTGCGTTCCCACAGGCTGACTTCTTTGAGTTCGGCCATGAGTTGCTCGAATCCGGCCTTCCAGGCGGAGAAGTGCTCGTCGGTACCGAATTCGACGAGTCGCGCACCGACGCGTCGAGCCTCACGCGCAGCACCACATGATTCGATCTCGAGTGAGTTCGTCATGGTGGTGCCGTCGGGGAAGCGCCAGAATCCCCGTCGCTCATCGACGAGATCAATGAGCACGAAATCGAGATCGTTTGCCTTTTCGACGATTCGCCGTGCGCCAGTTCCTTTGAGATCGCTGGTCACCATGCGCTTTTGGAATGCCGAGGTCAGGCCGCCGATGTCGATGCCGCCGGTACCGTGGGGTGACTGCAGGCTGGTGACCGAGTGCCGTGCGACATAGGCGACGACCTCGACTTCTGGCATGAATTCCGCAGTATCTCGGCTGACGCAGGAACCGAATATCGCTGCTTTCATTGTGGTGTGTCCTGATGAACTGAAGCGGTGTTCTCCGCTTGGCGAAGTCGCTCGCGCTCTTGGTATCGCTCGTCGGCGATCTTTCGTGCACGGGACGCCAGACGACGGCCGGTGAAGTCATCGGCGGCAGCGATCGAAGACGCGCGGTCGTCGGGATTCGCTGCACGGAGGACTACTCGTCTCTTGCTCGGACTCAACCGCAGCGGAGGTGGTCCATCGTGGAGAGGAGGCGCGCTGACAGCCTGAGACGCGGGCTTCGGAAGCGCCGGGAACTTCGCCTTCGGAGGTGCAGACTCAATAGTCTCGGGCCATACTTGGGACTCAGCCGCAGCCAAGAGCGGTGCCGGAGTTTCCTCGACCTCATCGACCTCCACCCGTCGTTTGACGTGTCTCGCAGAAGCCTTGGTCTTCTTCACCGGTCGAGCCGCATGTCGAGGGATCGGATCCTTGATGAGTTCCGGTTCAAGGATGTTGATCTCCTCCTTGACCGCATTGCTCACGACGTCGTGGAGGAGTTTGTCAGCGATGTCCTCTTTGCCCTTAGCGACGTTCCAGGCCCACCAGCGGTACTTCTCTGCCACGGCCTCGGCAGGACCATTCATGAGGATCTCCCCGCGGTGCATCCATACCGCGCGGGTACAGAGTTCCTGGATCACCTTGGCTGCGTGATTGACCAGCAACACCGTCCCAGCTTCAGCGAGGAGTTCGTCCATGGCTCGTTCGCTGCGTTCGGCAAAGGTCGCGTCACCGGTCGACAGCGCCTCGTCGATGAGCAGGATCTTCGGTCGCGCGGCCAGGGCGATGGCGAACCTCAGTCGAGCGCCCATTCCCGAAGAGTACGTCCCCATCGGCCGGTGGATCGCAGCGCCCAGAGCGGAGAGTTCGACAACACGGTCAAAGGCTTCTGCAGCCTCGTCCGGGGACAGCCCCATGGCGAGACAGCCGAGGCGCACGTTCTCACTTCCCGACAGAGCGGGTTGCAGAGCAGCGCTGACGCCGAGGAGCAGCGGCTGATAGCGGACGAGGATTCGACCGCGATCGGGCTGTTCGACACCGGCGACATTGCGGAGGAACGTCGATTTGCCCGAGCCGTTGGCGCCGACGATGCCGACCATCTCTCCTTCTCGCGCAACGAAGTTCACTCCACGCAGTGCGCGGACCGTGGTCTGGCTCTGCCTACCCATCGCGGCATTGGCGATGCGGCGTAGTCCTTTCGATCTCTGCCCAGGGTCATTCGTGTTGACTGTGTATCGGACCTGAACGTTTTCCGCGACCACGTTAGGGGCCTGGAGTTCATAGTCGGCCATAGTTCTCCTCTCCTCGCCAGAAGTAGAGGAACCCGATGATGAGAATTCCAAACGCCCACGCGATCGCTGATGCCCACATCCACCACGGAGAGTCGACGCCGTACAGCAGAGAATTCCGTGTAAGTTCCAAATAGGAGTACATCGGATTGGTCCGCATGACGGCGAGCAACTCGGGATGATCGCTCAGCTTGTCGTCGATGACGAAGAATACCCCGGATCCGTAGAGCCAGAAGCGGCTGATGATCGACATGAGGTTGACGATGTCGGGGATCTTGTGGCCGATCCGTGCGAGCATGCACGCGATGCCGACGTTGAAGATCGTTTGCAGACCGATGACGGGAATTACTAGTACGACTCTCCACGTCAGCACTTCGGCCGGAGGGATCACCACTAGGAGCACAATCATGACGGCGACGCTGGGAATGAAGTCGAGGAAGTTGCGCACAACGGTCGAGATCGGAAGTGCCGCTCGCGGGAACTGGAAACCCTTGATCATCGACGCACCGGCACGAATCGATCCGGTGCCGCCGGTTACCGACCGGCTGGTGTATTGGAAGAAGAAGACACCGATGACGAGGTATCCGATGAAGTTGTCGACGCTCTTCTGAGTGCCCAGGATGAAGCCGAAGATGAACCAGAAGGCCAACACGGATAGAAGCGGGTTG
Source organism: Brevibacterium sp. (assembly GCF_052105255.1). Lineage (NCBI taxonomy): Bacteria > Bacillati > Actinomycetota > Actinomycetes > Micrococcales > Brevibacteriaceae > Brevibacterium > Brevibacterium sp. Next base: position 65,319 of record NZ_JBQDYQ010000008.1, on the reverse strand, counting down.
ATGAAGAGCCACCCATAGCCGAGCAAATTCTGCCGGGTCGATCCGCTGACCTTCGCACGTGATTCGGCCAGGATGAAGTGCCGGCGACTCCACAGTGCCGCGAGGTAGCTGCGCAGGCTGGTGCGTCGGCCAACGGGGACGAGGCCTTCGCTCGAGACCGAAGGGATCGTGCTCAGGCCGAGCGGGTTAGTCGCCTCAGCTGTCTTCTTCTCACTCACCGCGCGCCCACTCCTGTGAGCTGGGAATAGACCTGACCATAGCGGCGACCGATGTCCTTCCACCTCCGTGTCGCGAGAACATGTTCACGTCCATTCTGTCCGAATCTCCTTCTTACGCCTTCGTCGCTGGCGAGCCCCGACAGCGTATCGGCCAATTCTCTCGGATGACCTGGACTCACGCGCACTCCTGCCGTCTCCGGCACGAGTTCCCGCAGAGCAGGCAGGTCGGAGACGACGACCGGTCGGGCCAACCCCATGGCTTCGATGGGCTTGATCGGGGTGACGAGACGGCACACTGGCTCGTCCTTCCGAGGGACAACGATAGCGTCGAGCGCGAGCTGGTGCTCGATCGCCTGCGCCTGGGAGACACGTCCGGTAAAGACCGCGTGTTCGCCCAGCTCTCGCGCACGCTCACGCAGAGCGGGCAAGGCAATACCGTCACCGGCGATGAGCAGTCTGAGGTCGATTCCGTGACTTCGGGCGAGGATGACGGCATCAACGAGGTCGTCGAGTCCTTCGTAACCGACGATCGAGGCAGCGGTCCCCACCCACGTTCCCGATTCGGGCAGGCCCAGACCGGCCCGCACCTCGGCGGGAGTACGAGCAACGTCAGCGTCGACGACAGCTTCGGACACAGAGTTCGGGATGAGAGTGATCGAATTCTCCGGGACTCCCCCGGCAATGAGGTGGTCCCGCATCGTCTCGCCGAGCGTAATAACCGCGTCAGCGGCCGAGGCCACCTCAATTTCCTTGGCCCGCATGAGTTGGAAGCGCTGACTGGCCCGACGAGCCCCACGTTCTGCTGGGCTGCTTCCGGCAGCGACCCAGGTCTCTTCGAGGACACCACGGACTTCGTAGACCCACGGCAATCCGACCGCTCGTGCGGCAGCACCGGTGGCCAGCCCGTTGACATAGTGCGTGGTCGTGTGAAGGATCTGCGCGCCGCGGTTCTGCGCCTGAGTGGCGAGCCAGCGCGCCTGGTCGTCGAGGCGGGCCGTCGGAGTCGACAGCGGGCGGAGGGGAATCTGCCGGAGATAGTCGACGCCGTCGACGGTCTCGACCGGTCCTGAACTCACCCGCCCGATCGTCACCGGGTAGGAGGGCCTGGTCGCTGCAGCAACCTCGTGACCGGCGTCCTTGAGAGTGGTGAGGATGGCATGCGAGCGGTAGGCGTATCCCGAGCGGGTGTGTGGCAGAGAGTTCGTCAGTACATGAAGGGCCACGGGCGGCGAACCAGGCTTTGTGCCTCGCACCGGGCGGGCTGTGATGTGGCTGTCCGTCTCCGGCCACCAACCTGGCTGCAGGCTCCGTCGCTCTTCGATGAGTCGGGTTCGGCGTGCTCCCGCGGGCAGAACGGCAATGGCTCCGTCGATGTCCCCTTTGGTCCACCGGATGCGCGAGGACAATGCAGTGGCGTGAGGAACCGCCTCGGCGATGGTTTCGGCCTCGTCGACCAGACCGAGGTTGAGAGCAATCTCCCCGAGCAGTCGGGTGGGCGATTGCGAACCGACGACGAGGTTTTCTGCGATCGCCTCCTGACCGAGCAGCCAGGCGGATGAGGCCCTGGTGGCGTCGCCGGGCAGTCGGCCGAGTGCTCGGCCGACAAGCCTCGAGACCGGTCCCGGCAGGCGACGGGCGAGCTGCATGCCGAAGAAGACGCGGTCATCGGTGATGTGGGCCGCGGTAGTTGCGACGACGTTCGTGATCTGGCGGGCGAGGAAGGTGAGGTTCATGAGATCACCTGTTTAAGGATGCGATCGTATCCAAATCCCATCGCCGCCGCCGAAGCGTGGCGGATCACCCATTCTCTCGGTTCCATGCCGCTGGGGGCGTTCTGGCCGAAGGCGTCTCCGGATTCGATGCGATCGCGCATCACCGTCATGGCTGCGGCCACGGCATCGACATCTCCGGGGCTCGCGACCTCGCCGGCGGCCGTCCCGGTGATGATCTCAGCGGCTTCACCAGCGACGACGCCGAGGACGGGAATCCGGCGGGCCATGAGCGAGTAGAGCTTCGACGGCACCGTGCATTCGTAGGAGTCGAGCGGGCTGAGGCTGACAAGTCCGGCGTCCGCCCACTCCCAATGAGCAGCGAGCTCCGCGCCGGCATGCTGGGGGTAGAACTCGACGGGAACTTCGTTGATCTCGGCATCGTCCTTGAGCGCCTCCGCGTCGACGCCACCGCCGACGATGCGCAGGTGCACTCCTTCGGTGCGGGCCAGGGCGCGGATGGAGGTCGACAGGTCTTGGGATCGGCCGACGGTGCCGACGTAGAGGAGGTTGAGTCCGCTGTGCTTGCTCGGCTCTTCGGCCGGGGCGATCACCGGGATCGCTCCGGTGGCCGTCAGCCCGGATGCCCCCTCGAGCTCTGCCGGTGAGACGCCGCTGCGAACCACCTCGGCGGTCACTCCGCGCTGTTCCAGACGGTGCTTGAAGCCGTCGGTGGTGACGACGACGACCGCGGCTCTGCGCTGGGCACGGGTGAGCAGATCCGGCAGGAACCGGTGTTCGAGCGTTTCGGTGAGCGCATTCGGCAGATACCGGCCGAGCGCACCTGTAACCAGATTCATCTCCGAAATGAGATCCGGCCAGGCGTCCCTGACCTCTGCGACATGCGGGACACGCAGCAGCCGTGACAGGGCGTCCCCGGCGAGCAGAAACGGCAAGGCTGGGGTCGTGGAGACGATGACATCGGGTTTCATCTTCCCACGCAGCCGGTCGACGACGGCGGACATGGCGCCGGAGGCCGAGACCGTCTGGTCGAGCAGCTGCCGGGCCATCGAGGATCCGCTGTGCAGGTAGGGTACGCGCAGGATCCGCTCTCCGTCGACTCCGGTGTCCCACGTGCCGCCGAGGCGCACATCGACTCGCTTCCGCCCGCGACCGACCCGGGATCCGAAGAACCTGTCCCGGTTCGGATACGGATAGTGCGGATGCGGGGCGACGGTGATGACGTCATGTCCGGACGCACGCAGGTGATCGTTGAGGATTCGCCACCGACGCTGCGGGGCACCGACTTCGGGGTAGTAGTAGTGACTGAGCAGGACGATCCTCATGCGTGCACCACCTGTGCGGAATTGCGGCGGCGCAGCCACAGCGGTACGAGGGCGTAGAGCGCGAGCAGGAAGACCCAGAACACATGGGCGGGATACGTCGTGTCCGTGTTGCCGCTGACCAGTGTCGGCACGGAGAGGATGCAGGCCAGGACGCTCAGCGCGGCATGAAACAGGGAGACGGAGCCGTGCGGCCAACCGGCCTGTTGGATGCGCTGGTAGATGTGTTCGCGGTGGGGCAGGAAGATGTTCTCACCGCGGAAGAGCCGCAGGACGAGGGTGAGCCCGACGTCGAAGAACACGAAGATCAGCGGGGCGACGATGACGACGATCGGCACCCCTTGGACGAACAGCCATACGGCGAGGACGAACACGGCCGCTCCGATCCCGTAGCTGCCGGTGTCACCGAGGAAGGCCTTGGCTTTGCCGAGGTTGAAGGGCAGGAAGCCGACGGCTGCTCCGGCCAAGGCCAAGGCGAGGAGGGCGAGGTCCTTCTCACCGATCCACGAGCCGACGAAGGCGTACCAGCCGGCAGTGACGATCGTCCATTCGGTGACGTAGCCGTCGAGTCCGTCGACGAAGTTCACGGCGTTGACGGTGGCGACCCCGATGACGGCGAAGGCCAGGGCGTGGGCGATCCCCTGAGTGGAGAACATCGCGATGATCGCGCTGAAGAGCAGTGCCAGGACGATCTGCCCGATGAGGCGGCCGGCCGGGCGCAGCGAGTCAAGGTCATCGCTCATCCCGATCGCCGAATAGCACCAGGTGAGCACGAGAAATCCGATGGGCAGGACGATCCGGCCGATACCGAAGACTCCGTGTTCGTCCATGCTCCACATCATGGCGAGCACAGTGGCCACGGTGATGCCGCAGCCGATGGCGATTCCTCCGCCGCGCACCGTCGCGAGTGTGTGGGAAGACCGGTGCGAAGGGACATCGACGATGCCCGCACGGCGCAGCAGGGGGAAGACGATGAGAGCGCTGACCGCCGTGACCACCGCGGCCACGACAAGGATCACCAGCGACTGCAGATCCATCAGTGGCCGGCTCCGGTGTCCAAAGGTTCAGAATCGAGCAGATCCGTCAGCCGAGCTTCGAGGGCCGCCCTGTTGGTGAAGACGTGCGGATCACGAGATTCGGCGACAAGGTCCTTGAGCGCGGTGAGGTCGATCGGAGTGATCGGCACCTGAGTGATGAGCGGGTGATTGGGCCGGTCGTCGACCTCACCGGGTGACAGGAGCTCCTCGGCGAGCTTCTCTCCCGGACGCAGGCCCGTGTAGACGATCTGCGCATCGGTTCGACCCGACAGCGCGATGACACGTTTGGCGAGATCGTCGATCCTGATCGGCTCGCCCATGTCGAGGACGAGCGTCTCCCCCGGACGGCCGATAGCCGCGGCCTGCAGCACGAGCTCACAGGCCTCATCAGCAGACATGAAGTAGCGGGTGACCTCAGGATCGGTCACGGTCACCGGATCACCCGCCGCCACCTGAGCGACAAAGGTCTCGAGCACGGAACCGCGGGAACCGAGCACGTTCCCGAAGCGCACGGACATGTACCGGCGCCCGGTCTCCTGTGCCACAGCGGCGATGGCGCGTTCGATCGAGAACTTCGTACGCCCGAGCACGGAGGTCGCTCCAGCCGCCTTGTCCGTAGAGATGTGAACGAAGGATTCGACATCGTTGGCCACCGCTGCGTCGAGGAGGTCGAGGCTGGCACCGACATTGGTGCGCACGGCCTGCTCCGGGAAGCGTTCAAGGAACGTCAGGTGTTTGAGCGCGGCCGCATGGAAGATGATGTCCGGCTTCACCTCGGCAACAAGGGCATCGATGAAGGCCGGGTCGCGGAGGTCACCGAGGACGAGGTCATCGCTGGTCAGCAGCGCAGATCCCTCAAGGCCGAGTTCGGTGGCGTGGAGTCCGGATTCGTCCCGGTCGGTCATGACGAGCCGGGCCGGATCGAAACGGGAGACCTGACGGCACAGCTGCGAGCCGATGGATCCGCCGGCACCGGTGACGATGACGACCTTGCCCATGATCGCCGAGGCGATGTCGTCGATGTTCGTCGAGATCGGCTTCCGACCGATGAGATCTTCGAGGCTGACATCGCGGAAACCGCGGTGCCGCAGGTCCGCAACGTCATGTGAGTCGGGTTCGGGCCGAGTGTAGTCGGAGTCCGAGAGGCGCGGCATGATCTTGATCTCGACCGGCCGCGATTCGAGATTCGAGGCGATGCGTGAGAGCTCTTCCGGCTCCAGATCCGCAATGGCGATGATGACGACGCCCGCACCCGTGCGATCGACCTGCGTGGCGATATCGCTGATCGGTCCGAGCACGCGAGTGCCGTTATAGCGCAGGTGCCGCTTGGCCGGATCATCATCGAGGATGCCCACGGCGACGAATTCGTTCCGCATATCCTGCGCGATCATGTCCAGCGCCAGCATCCCCTGGTCTCCGGCGCCGACGACGAGCGTCGGCCGGGAAGATCCCGAGGAAGTGAGGCTGCGCTGTCGCATATTGCGGCGCACCCAGTTTTCAAGGCTCTTGGCCACGACCATCAGTGCGCCCGCGGCGATGGGGACGCTGGTGGGAATGAGCAGCCGTTTGGCGAACGCGAATTCGGCCACCCACATGAGCCCGACACCCACGGCCACCGTGCCCACGATGGCAGCGAACTGGTCGGTCGACCCGCGCCGGTAACGACCGCGGTAGATCGCCAGCGGCCCTCCGATGAGGAAGACAATGAAGCCGATGACTGCACACATTAACATGCCGGGAACATTGACGCGGTGCGCGTCGAAGTCGTAGCGCACGAGCGTCATCGCCATGACGAGGAAGGCGAAGACGAGACCATCGATGAGTGACAGTGCCATGGCTCTGCCGTGTCGTCTCATTGGGGTCCGTGAGGGAATGGGCCCAGAATTGCTTCCCACTGTCCTCTTTTCGTCCGCTTTCATATGGCCGCTCCTGCTGGTCTGCCGTGCTGGTGATCAGCACCACTTCGACCTGCATGGAGTCTTCTACAACGTCCCGATTGTACTATTGGGATTAACAGGTTTCATTCAGAATGAACGCTGCGCACATTAAGAATTGGTTGCATTCGACACGTCTCGACGCTCTCACTCACTCGGCACGAATCGCGCCGCTGACAAGGACTCTTGCACCGTTCAAGTGGGCTGTCGCCCGCTGTATCGCACCGTTCCCGCCGCCGCTTGGAGGACTCGACACCGTGCCCCGAACACCGCTTCGCACTCTGAGAACCGCTCTGTGGCATCTGCGCAAGGGCGGTGTCTCACAGGTGACGAAATGGCGTCGCCGCCGGACCGTCGCTCAAGGCGCTGCGGAGACCTCGGCCTCGGTGGCCACCGGCAGCCTGTCAGCCGAAGTCCTCGCCGAGCTGTTCCCGCCTCTGCCGCTGTCGCAACGCACTCCCGTCTTCGACCAACTGCAGGTCGGTGTCATCCTCGATGAGTTCTCGGCCGAAAGCTTCGGTTTCGAATGGTCGACCCGACCTTTGTCGCCCACCGGGTGGGCGACGGAGCTCGACGGCCTCGACTTCGTCTTTGCCGAATCGGCATGGAACGGCAATGCCGGGCAGTGGAAGTTCAAGCTCACGGGCCCGTCCGGCCCGAGCACTGAGGTCACCGACCTCCTCACCGAGTGCCAACGTCGAGGCATTCCGACGGTCTTCTGGAACAAAGAGGATCCCCCACACTTCGAAGACTTCCTGCCGTTAGCCGGACTCTGCGATGTCGTGTTCACCAGCGATATCCGGCTGGTGCCTGAGTATCAGTCGAGGCTCGGTCATGACCGTGTCGCGGCTCTGCCATTCGCGGCCCAACCGGCAATCCACAATCCGTCCCGACCATCGCGCAACGTCGCTGCTCGTGACATCGCCTTCGCCGGCATGTACTTCGCGCACAAGTACCCGGAGCGTCGGGCACAGATGGATCTCCTGCTCGGTGCCGCCGAGGCTGTCTCGGGGCGGATGCAACACGGACTGGAGATCTTCTCCCGCTTCCTCGGCAATGACGAGCGGTACCAGTTCCCCGGGACGTTGGCCGATAGAGTCGTGGGATCGCTGCCCTACCGGAACCTGCTCACCGCTTATAAGCACTACAAGGTGTTCCTCAACGTCAACTCCGTGACCGACTCCCCCAGCATGTGCGCCAGGAGGATCTTCGAGATCGCGGCCGCCGGCACTCCCGTCGTCACCACGCCCAGTGCGGCCACCCGGGAGTTCTTCCCCACCGACGAGGTGCCGCAGCCGGAGACGACGGAAGAGGCCGAGTGGACGCTGCGTGCCTATGTGCGCAGTCCCGAGCTGAGGGATCGCAGCGTGCATCTGGCGCAGCGGCGCATCTGGGCCGAGCACACGTACACTCACCGGGCGATGACGGTGATGGATTCCTTGGGACTCGATTATGCGCAGCCGTTCCCGAGCTCGGTGTCGGCGGTCGTGTCGACGAATCGGCCGGACCACCTCGGCGAGGTGTTGGCCACGCATGCCGCTCAGCTGCATACGGACAAAGAACTCGTGCTCGTTGCGCACGGTTTCGAAGTGCCCACGGATCTGCGGGCCCGGGCGGCGAGCGCAGGCATCGAACATATGCAGATCGTTCGGGTGGACTCCGACCTGCCCTTGGGTGTCTGCCTCAACCGGGGAGTCGAGACCGCGTCCGGAGAGGTCATTGCGAAGATGGACGACGATGACGTCTATGGGGCGCACTACCTCGGCGATCAGCTGGCCGCGCTGCGCTATTCGGATGCGGATCTCGTCGGCAAGCAGGCTCACTACCTGCATATCCGTGCACGCGATCTCGTCATCTGCCGGTTCCCCGAACGGGAGCATCGGTTCACCGACCTCGTCATGGGTCCGACGTTGATGACGCGGCGATCGACGCTACTGGACAATCCGTTCGCCGAGCGCACCCTCGGTGAGGACACCGAGCTGCAGCAGCGCCTCATCGCCTCGGGGGCTCGGATCTATTCGGCCGACCGGTTCAACTTCGTTCAAGTCCGCGGTGACCATGCGCACACGTGGAGTGTCGATGACTATCTGCTGCTGGCGAATGGGGACGTCCACGCGTTCGGTTATGCGCCGGGGCACTACTGCTTCTGAGGGATGCCCGTACTGAGGAGTCGCCGGTCAGACTTCGGTGATGCTCAGTGAGTCCAGGCGGATGTCGCCGTCGAAGCTGCGTGAAACCCAGACAGAGACCTCTGTCAGGGTGCAGGTGTCCGCGATGCCGAGAAGGAGGGCCCGAAAGCTCATCGCGGGTGTGGTGACGACGAATCCGACGGCGAGGGTGTTCGCATCGATCTCGACCCACCGCCCAGTGACCTCGGGGCGTGTGCCCGGGGCGAACTTCAAGGCGATGATCACCCGGCCTTCTGTCTGTGCGGCGGCGGCCGTCACCTCGGTGTTGATCGCCAGAGGTCCGTGAGCGGAAGCCGGGATTCGAACTGGTTCGGTGCTCAATTCGGGCAAGGCGGTGAGGAGATCGCGAGTGCCTTCTGCGATGACGCCCGAGTGAAGGACGTGAGAGAATTCTGCCTCGAGTTCGTCGAGTGCCTTGAAGTCTTTGGTCCCCTGTTCTTTCTCCACTGCGGCCAGGGCCGAACTGATTTCAAGGTGGGCACGCCCGTCCTGCAGCGGATGGACGACCGTGATGAACGAAGGATGACGCGAGTCGAGAATCGTCGGCGCGAACTGGTCGATGATCGCATGGTTCTGACGCGGAGCCTCGATGAGCGAATGACCGTCCGTGTCGAAGGCGCACAGATAGAGCTGGCCGATCGAATTCTTCGGCCGGTAGTCCGACCGCAGGTCCCACAGCTTATCGTCGGAGTAGATCATCGAGTACCCCAGCCCGAGGCTGACTACCCGACCGGGCGGATCGGTCTCGACATAGCCGGAGACCCGATCGAAATACCGGTCGGAGACAATGTCGTCATCGTCGAGGCGGAACCAGGCGAGTCGAGCGTGCGGTCGATCCGCCTCGGCGATCATGTCCCGGAAATTATCGGCCACGGAATCGGCGTGGGTGCGGGGGTCATCGCTGCACAGAACGGTGAGGAAGTCATATCGTTCGGCCAGCTCGGCCAGGGCTGTCCTGTACTTGTCCGGCAGGGATGATGAGTGCTGGACGATGTGGCGATAGTTCCGCCCCGAGTAGCCAGCGGCCAACTGTGGCAGGGAGAGTTCGGAGAAGATCCGCAGTCGGGAGTCCAAGCGGGCCGGGTCATAGAGCGCCTCGGCGTAGGAGCGCTGCGACTCTGCCTGGGCCGAGAGCTTCCACTGTGAGGAGTTCGGCAGCAGCAGAGAGAATCGGGTGACGCCGATGAGGTAGGTGTCGGTTTGATTGGGCATCAGAGTTCGATCTGTCGGGGGTCGTTGCCGATGTGTTTGAGCACTCCGGTGCCCATGAGGTTCGTGTCGGCGGCGGCCCAGGTGTGGCGGGTCTTGTCGGCTTGCCGGTTGACGACGTAGTTGAAGCGGTCTGAGCTGTAGATTCGACCTCCGCCTTGCCTGAGTCGGGTAATGAAGTCCGAGTCCTCGCCGGTGCGCTGTTCCTTGAACCGGTAGGTGGCAAACGTTTCACGGGGGCCTGCGAAGGTGGCTCCGCGGACGAAGTCGGTGTCGCGGTGAGCCTTCCCGGGGAAGGTGAGGTAGGTGGCGTCCTCGTCTTCGAAGTACATGTATGTCTCTGCCTTGCCGACGAGGTCTGCTCCGCTGAAGCGGATCGCGTTGAGCTGGTCGCGGACGTAGTTGGCTCCGTAGAAGTCGTCGTCGTCCATGCGGAACAGGAAGTCGCCTCGGGCAGCGTCGAATCCGCGGTTGAGGATCTCGCCGAGGGTGGCCTCGGCTTCAGCCGCAAGCGTGGTCACGGATACGGCGTCTGCTGTGTCCGAGGCCTCTGCGCGGTGCTCGTCGATGAGCGATTCCAATAGCGCCGAGTCGATCGAGAAGCCGTGGGAGACGATGATGAGTTCGAGGTCGTCGATTGCTCCGGCGATGTTCTGGCGCAGGCAGTTGCCGATGATCAGTGGAAGGTTGTCCGGTCGGTTGGTGCACACGACGATCGAACAGTGCGCCGAAGGAGCCTGTGCTTCGATCCCCAATGCGGCCATGACGTCGAGGGCACGGTGGGTGTAGGTGACGTTCTCCCAGATCCGGCGCTGAGCCAGATGGACGCGGCGTTCCCGCAGTTCGTCGGAGGCGACGAGGGTGCGCATCCGGTCGAAGGCGTTCGCCTCGCCGTTGACGAGGGTGAGCAGGTCGTCGTCGAAGAAGCGGGTGATCGCTGGGGTCGGCGTGGTCACAACTGCGGCGCCGCACGCGGTGGCTTCGAAGACGCGGCGAGCGCACATCGTGTCCGACGTCGTCACCGAGTTGACGTTGATGACGACCTTGAAGCCGTGATAGGCCGAGAGCATCTGTGGGTATGGGATTCCCGGTCGCGCGGAATCGGCGAATCTGTCGGGGAATCGGTACCGCGGATCGTCGGTGTTGCGGGAGAAGATGTCGAGCCCGACCTTCTTCGCCGCCGGCAGCAGGATGTTGAGCTGGTCGCGGCGTTCTGGGTATTTGTCTCTGAAGTACATGCCGCCGAAGACGACGGCGCGGTCGCGTTCGACGCCGCGGATGCGGCCCGGGTTGTGGATCGCCGGTTGGGCGGCGAAGGGGAGCAGGTGGACCCGGTCGTGACCGAGGCGGTCGACATAGTCCGGGATCTTCTCGCCATCGGTGGTGAAGACGTGATCGTAGAGTCGGGCGGTATCGAGGAAGTCTTCGAAGTGCGGCGGATCTTCTTTGTTCCAGAACACTGTGGGGATGCCGTTGTCACGGCAGTAGGTGGTGAGCTCAACGATCGCCGGTCGCGGTGCCGTCACCCCGACGAGGTGGTATTTCCAAGTGCCGCCGTTTCCCTCCCACGCGCTTTCCGTGAACACGAGGTCTGGCTTCTCGACCTCGATGACCTCTCGCCAGTTGTCTGGGGTAGCCGTGACCACGGTCCATTCGTGCGCAAAGGCCCGAAGTGTGAATTCATCGGCGATCATGAGCACGGTCAGTCCGGCGAAGGTCGGGGTGCCCTTCGTTTCCGGTGCGTCGGGAAAGCTGATCGCCTGCGCTTGGAGTCCGGGCACTTCCGTGCCGGACGCTGTCGCCGAGGTGGCGGCGCTTCCCGTGCGCGTGTTTCCTCCCGGAGCTCCGCCGGTTGCCAGAGCGAGGACGGAGGCATCGATCCTACGGACGATCGGTGAGCTGCGGCCGACCGACCCCGCGGTGTCGTTGAGCACCCGCTCCATTCTTTTTGTCCGGCGCTCTACCGATGTGACCGCCTCGGCGAGGTCGCGGACGGCGGCCTGTGCTTGACGTTCCGTCTTGGCGGCGGCATTGCGGGCGATGATCGCCGTTCTCTCGACCGCGAGCACGAGGACAATGAGCAGTGCTGCCGTGAGCAGTCCGGTGAAGGCATAGAGCGGTTCCGTGGACAGGGCGCTCACGAGCAGTCCTGCTAATGCGGTGACGATGACGACCGCGACGGTCAACACAAGCAAACGGCTGATCCGCCGGGGTCTGACTGATGACATGACCATCATGGTGAGGTCTGCAAATGAACTGTTCGGGAACGGAACGGGACACAGCGGTGGACGGAGGTTGACGCTTTTCGGTCCCTGTTTACCTCTCAGCGGTGTCTGGGCCTCAGTCCTGCTGGGTGAGTGTCAGGAGTTCGTCGATGATGTCGGTGCTGCGGGTCGCGGAGTGCCCGTCACCGTAGGGGTTGACCGCGTTGGCCATGGTTCGGTAGGCGGCGTCATCGTCGAGGAGTTCGGCCACCTCGGCGATGATACTGTCCGTATCAGTGCCGATGAGCTTCACGGTTCCGGCGTCGATGGCTTCGGGCCGTTCGGTGTTCTCGCGGAGCACGAGTACAGGTTTGCCGAGGCTCGGTGCCTCTTCCTGGATTCCTCCGGAATCGGTGAGGACGATGTCGGCCTTCGCGATGAGGTGGGAGAATTCGCCGTAGCCGACCGGCTCGATCGAGATGACATTGTCGAGGTCATCGATTTGCGGAGCGATCGCCGCGCGCACCTTGGGGTTCTTATGGGCCGGCCACACGATGAGAAGGTCGGGATATCTCTGCGCCAGGGTCCGCATAGCCCGACCGATGCTGACCATGTTCTCGCCGAGGTTCTCCCGACGGTGAGCGGTGACCAGGAGGATTCTCCTGTCGTCGTTCTCAAGCTTCTGCAACTCGGGGACGGAGTATTCGACGGGGGTGGCGACTGCCCAGTGCAGGGCGTCGATGACGGTGTTGCCGATGACGTGGATGGTCTCGTCGGGGACACCGTCGGCGAGGAGGTTCTTTCGGGAGACCATCGTCGGGGCGAGGTGGATGCGGGCGATCTGGGAGACGATCTTACGGTTGGCCTCCTCGGGGAAGGGAGAGTTGATGTCTCCGCTGCGCAGCCCCGCTTCGAGGTGGGCGACGGGGATCTCCCGGTTGAATGCCGCGATCGCTGCGGCCATCACGGTCGTCGTATCGCCTTGGACGACGACGGCATCGGGGCGGTGTTCGTCGAGGACGGCGTCTACTCTCGTGATGACGCTGCCGGCGATGCTGTTGAGCGTCTGGTCGTGGGACATGAGGTCGAGGTCGACGTCGGGGATGATGTCGAAGACCTCATTGACCTGGTCGAGCATTTCACGATGCTGGGCGGTGACGACGACGACTGGGGTGAGCCGGGGATGGGCTTCGAGGGCCTTGATCACCGGGGCGACCTTGATCGCCTCGGGGCGGGTGCCGTAGATGACCATGACCTTCGCTTCGGCAACGCTCTGATCGGCGCTCATGCCATCTCCTTCTTCCGGGTGCCCGCAAACAGCGAAACCATAGCACCACGTCGTAGCTGGTCGATGAACGAGTCACCAGAAGTTCACTTTAATCATTTTTCGATAATGAATGAGTTCACTACTATTCTATTTGTCCCACAGAACAGCCTGGAGCTAATAAATGAACGCCTTTCCCAACAGCACTCGCCCATCGGTCGCCGTCATCGGTCTTGGCTATATCGGTCTTCCGACCGCCGCGGTATTGGCGAGTTCTGGTGCGGATGTGGTCGGTGTCGACATCAACGCCGATGCTGTGGCGACGATCAACGAAGGCAAGGTCCCGTTCGTCGAACCGGATATGGCGACCACGGTGGCCGGTGTCGTGTCTCAGGGATATCTGCGGGCGACGACCGAGACTCCGCATGCGGACAACTACATCGTCGCGGTGCCCACACCGTTCAAGGACGGTCACGAGCCGGATCTGTCATTCATCGAAACCGCGGGCAAGCAGATCGCCCCGCTGCTCGAGGGCAATGAGCTCATCATTCTCGAGTCGACCTCGCCTCCCGGGGCCACGGAATTCCTCGCCGAGACGATCCTGGCGGCTCGACCGGATCTCTCGCTCAAGTCCGGCAGTGCGCAGACGATCTATTTCGCGCACTGCCCCGAGCGTGTGCTGCCCGGTCGGATCATGATCGAGCTGCGCACGAACGACCGCATCGTCGGCACGCTCAACGGCAATGCCGGCGAACGGGCACGTGACCTCTATGAGCTGTTCTGTGAGGGCGAATTCCTCATGACCGATGCTCGCACCGCGGAGATGGCGAAGCTGACCGAGAACGCGTACCGCGATGTCAATATCGCCTTTGCCAATGAACTGTCGGTGATCTCCGACGGGCTCGACATCAACGTGTGGGAGCTCATCAAGCTCGCCAACCACCACCCGCGGGTGAACATCCTGCAGCCCGGCCCGGGTGTCGGCGGACACTGCATCGCCGTGGATCCGTGGTTCATCGTCGCCACTGCGCCGGACCAGTCATCCCTGATCCGCACCGCCCGCGAGGTCAACGATGCGAAGCCCGGCTATGTGCTCGACAAGCTCCTCCCCCAGGCACGTCGTATCCAGGATGTGCAGATCGCGGCCCTCGGACTGGCGTTCAAGCCGAACATCGATGACCTGCGTGAGAGCCCTGCTCGGCAGATCGTCGGCCAGCTCGCCGACGAGCTTCCTCAGGCCAACATCATGGCCGTCGAACCGAACATCGACCGCCTGCCTGCAGAGCTCGCGGATCGCTCGAATGTCACTCTCACCGAGGTCAACGAGGCCATTCGTGCTGCCGACATCGTGCTGCTGCTGGTCGACCACAACGAGTTCACCCGGATCGACCGGACCCTGCTCACGCAGAAGATCGTCCACGATACGCGTGGTGTGTGGGGGTAAAGCTGGTAGTCTTACGAGCTCACATCGTCGATGAGGGTTGAATAGATTTCGGCGACCCCTGTTGATCGACACAAGGCAGCGAGCAACTCAGCGGAGCTTTCAAGCGGCGGTTTTCGCCGCCGACGATAGATGCTCATCACCGCACTCACTGCCTGATCCGTTCAAGCCAGCCCTTTGGTCGTCGGTGACGATCACATCCGCTCCGCTCATGAATCCCACGCGCAGAACATGTTCGTCCACAGAGAGTCCCTTTGCAGACCTGGAACGAGTACGCAGGTGTCCAACACGGCTTCATACACGTTGCCGACTTCTCAGTTCAGTGACCGCCGGCGTTCTTCTTGAACTTCTGTCAACGCATCCAAACCGTCGTCCTCGTCGAACGCTCGGTATTCGGATGAACTGTGGAAAATGAAGTCTGAGCAATCAGCATAAAACTGGTCCCGGTAGGCCACAACGTCAGCCAGCCGCAACTGCCTGCGGATTGGACCGGGAACGCTTGCTTCGAGAGCGCCCGCGTCGATGAGCTTGACGAACGTTGGCCGATTCAGCCTGAGCAGATCAGCGGCCTGTCGGCTGGTAATCGCCTGATCCCTGCGGTACACACCCACCGACTGACCTGAACGAAGCACTTCTGCAGCACGCTTGAGATGCCGAGCAGTTCCTCCGTGATTCGACTCGGTCGCCTCCGTCAGCGTTCGACAAATAATAGTGGCACCGTCCTCGCGACGCTGCTTGTGAGCGAAGAAGTCCGCGACTGCGGCCAGCTTGTCGGACTCCGATCTGCGCTCCGCAGACAATGTCGCTCCAGTTCGATCAACCATCGCTCTCTCCCCGGCGAATCAGCCACTCTCACAACCCGGCGATATCTAGACACCGCCAATGAAGGGCACCTACCCGGCCGCCGGTACTACCTCCATCAGAATCGTCTATACCAAATTAGGCGCTCCACTGCTCTCTCTCGACAGCGGCGGCGGTGCGGATCGATCCGAGCATTGAGCGCGTCTGGGCGGCGCTTCCTTGCCTGTGTGGCAACGGTAAACGGCTCGGGAGAGGCCACTACACCCGTCGCCAGGCCTGCTTCCAGCCTGCCAAGAACTGGCGCGAACTTCGCACCATGGCTCGGGCATGCCGACACGACAGTGTCACCCTCAGCACTGTTACTGACAAAATGTTCAAAGGGGACTTTGCAGGGTTGCGCCACTTTCGGTGCAAACGCGTGTGGCGCCAAGAAACCTCATCACTACTGTCCGGGAGCCCTATAGGGAGCTCAGACGCGGCTAAGATAGCCCTAATTCATCGAACGCGGAGCAACACTTCTTCCATGCTAGAGTGTAGGAGTTAAGAAATGACTAAACTCGATCGGCCATTGATTTGCTCTGGCAGGTGCTACACCATCACTGCCGCGCTTTCGCGGGATGGACAGCGATGCCCGGCAAGTAACTTCCTGGAGGGCCTGAAGAAAGGCCTACTCAAGGCCGATCCAGATCACCAAGCGGAGGACGGTTGGCCCGACGAAAGGCAAGTGAATGCCCATGTCATCCTCTTGAGCCGAATCAACCATTTCAGCAATCATGGGGAGCCGCAGAGCAAGTTGCACATCAACGCGCTGCGCGACGGTATCTGGGAGTTTAAGTCGGCATCGAAGCGGGTCTCGTTCTTCGATACCGACGGACAAGGTGGCTACTGCCCGAAAGAAAAATACAAAGATCGTGATGACGCGCCAGAAGATTTTGCACAAACAGAATTCTGGTGGGTGCCGAACTTCGACGAGGACATCCGCCTCGGACACTCGTTCTTCAAGCGCGGTGAGAAGACGGAAGAACACGATATCCGACAGTGCAAGCGAATCAGAGAAGGAGACCTCAGCCATGACGCGCCCGACGCGCAGTACAAGACGAGATGCTCACCTTCAGCATGAGTTCTCCGATCATCCGGCTGTCGAACGGCGTAGAAAGTCGGTCGTCGACGAGCTACTTGAGGACGCAAGCCTCGCACCTGAATTCGAGGCCGCAGCTGCTATCGATGACGCACACATGTTGCTCAGACAGGCACTCGAGCGCGCGAGCGTTGACCAAGCGCAGATCGCGACGATCCTTGGAGTGTCGCCAGCGCGCGTTACACAAATCATTCATGGCGAAGACGACCTTCGATTGAGCACTTTGGCTCGCTATGTGCGAGCACTCGGCACCCACCTCGGCTTGTCTCTCTATCCAGCCGGGCCGGGAATTAACCGCCCGGTCGCCGGGCTCTCAGTGAAAAGTTCAGACGTCGACACAGTCGATCAGGCAGCACTCTGGGACCACGCCGACTCAGAAGAGTACGGCGCCGAAATTCGCCTTCACAGGGTCGTCTATCGACACAAGACGCCGAAGACTAATCAACGGCAATACCTCAGCAAGACTTTTGAAATCTCCGCCGAATATGAGGACCAGTCATGAGCGCGAACGAGATTAGCGAAGTCGCCGATTACAGTGTCAGTTCCCTGACACATCTCGGCGCTTCATGGGAGATCAAGCTCCCATTTGAGAGAGTAGAGGACGATGCCAGCCTAAACCTCACGTTCAAGGTCACTAATGGCATTCATACGGCGATGGAGGACGATTGGTACGCTGCTGTCCGCGCTCAAGCCAAGATAGAGATCTTCGTTGATACCTCCGGCAATCAGGACAGTGATCAGGAGCTTCTGGTTGTACGCTCCGCCACCAAGTTCAGAGCTGGCGTGACGTCGTCGGTCAAGGATCTCACGGAAGACGACGTTGGTACCATTCAGCGGTCCGTTCTCAGCCGTATATATCCGCACCTGGTGATGTCCGTGCTCGAAGGTGTTCGCCTCGCTGGCTATCCCGAGCCTGACCTGCCCCTGACGTATGAGGAGTACCGCTCCTCCATCACCGAACCGGAAGACGGAGAGCACGAGGACAAGTAGCTAGCAACTGTGGCCCAGTCGTTTCTCTGGTTCTTTGCTTAGTCAAGCAGGAACCTGGGCCTCTTACGAGGACGAGGCTCTGGCCGCCGCTTGACTACGCCGGTATCGGGTTGCGCACCAGACGCCAACGTAGAGCACAAACGGATACACATTCGTCGGCTCGCGAAATTTAGCTCCCCTAGACCAGCCTGCCATTACAGCAATCGCGAACAGCTGTTCGAGGTGCTGACATGAGTTTGGACGTCATGCATGGTGTCGAATCTCCCGACCTCCTTGCAACCCTAATGTTCCCTCGAATGATTCCACAATAGTTTCGAAACTCAATGGTCAGCACCTCCATCCACGGTCACCCTCACGCTGAACCAAATCATCAACGCGGACGAGCCTCCTCAAAACAGCCATACCGGCGGGCATAAGGTGGAGTTATCCGAGCTGAGGAGAAGAATTGACCGTTGAACCGATCTGGCGTCCGAACCATGACCAAACTCCGCGCCCGCAGATCCTCGACTTCACCGACTTCGCGAACCAGCGCACCGGCCAGAACATGGTCAGCTATGACGATCTGTGGCGCTGGTCGGTGGGTGACCTCGACGGATTCTGGGGTGCGATCTGGGACTTCTTCGACGTCATCGCCGACGAGCCCTACACCGAAGTCCTCGCCGACCGTTCCATGCCCGGCGCCACCTGGTTCCCCGGCACCCGCCTCAACTACGCCGAACACGCCCTACGTGCCGCCCTCGACGAGAACCTCGCCGACGAACCGGCGATCATCACCATCACCGAAGCCGGCAATCGTTCGGAGACCACCTGGCGCGAACTACGCCGCCAGGTCGGATCTGTCGCTGCCTGGCTGCGCAGCCTCGGCGTGGGTGAAGGTGACCGCGTCGTCGGCTACCTGCCGAACACCCACCACACTCTCATTGCGTTCCTCGCCTCCGCCTCGATCGGTGCCATCTGGTCCGCATGTGCCCAGGATTATGCAGCCGAAGGAGCCGCCGCGAAACTCGGCCAGCTCGAACCGAAAGTCCTCTTCGCCGCCGACGGCTACCTGTGGAACGGTCAAGCTTTTGACCGCCGCGACCAGGTCGCGGATCTGGCCAACCGGATGCCGAGCCTGCGGGCCGTGGTCGGGGTGGGCAACCTCGGCGAGGAATTCATCGATGAACACGGTCAGATCACGAACCTCACTGCCTGGGACGATATCGCATCCGGGGATGTCGAACCCGAGTTCGCGCGCGTCGATTTCGATACCCCGCTGTGGGTGCTGTACTCTTCGGGCACGACGGGGATTCCCAAGGGGATCGTGCACAGCCACGGCGGGGTCGTCATCGATCATCTGCGTCTGCTGGGTCTCCACCTCGACATTCGCCCCGGTGCCCGGTTTTTCTGGTACACGAATACGAACTGGATGATGTGGAACCTCGTCGCCTCCGCTCTGGTGGGCGGTGCGACCACGGTGTGCTTCGACGGCAGTCCCCTCTACCCGGGGCCGGGCCGGCTATGGGAGATCGCCGCGGACACGAAGGCCAATGTGCTCGGGGTCAGTCCCGGGATCTTCCTGGCCGGGATGAAAGCCGGGATCGAACCCGGCAAGGAGTTCGACCTCTCCGCGCTGCGGACGATCGGTGCCACCGGAGCCCCGGTGCCCGCCCACTGCTTCCCGTGGGTGCGCGATGCCGTCGGCGAGCGCGTGCAGCTGGCCTCGACGAGCGGCGGCACGGACGTCGTCAGCGGCTTCGCCGGTTCCGCCCCGAACGTGCCGATCTGGGCCGGGGAACTCTCACAGCCGGTGCTCGGTGTGGCGTTGGAGTCCTGGGACGACTCCGGCCAGCCTTTGGTTGGCGAGGTCGGGGAAATGGTCATCACCGCCCCGATGCCGTCGATGCCGGTGAAGTTCTGGAACGATCCCGACGGTGAGCGCTACCGCGACACGTACTTCTCGATGTTCCCCGGAGTCTGGCGCCACGGCGACTGGATCACCATCACCGACCACGGCAGCGTCATCATCTCCGGCCGCTCGGACGCCACCCTCAATCGGCAGGGCGTGCGCCTGGGCAGCGCCGACATCTACGACGTCGTCGACGGCATCCCCGAGGTGGCCGAGTCCCTGGTCATCGGTGCCGAGCAGCCCGACGGCGGGTACTGGATGCCGTTGTTCGTGGTTCTGGCATCGGGGGTTTCGTTGGATTCAGGGTTGGGGGAGCGGATCGCGGCGGAACTGCGGTCCAAGGCGTCACCGCGGCACGTGCCCGATGACGTCATTGCGGTGCCGGCGATCCCGCACACGAAGACGGGCAAGAAGCTCGAGGTGCCGGTGAAGAGGCTGATCCAGGGGCACGATCTGGCCAAGGTCGCGAATCCGGATGCTGTGGATTCGTTCGAGGCGTTGGCGTACTTTGCTCGGTTTGGGGAGGGCCCCGGTAAGCCTGCATGAGGAGGGTGTCCGATACTTCGGACACTATCTTCGCAGTCCTGTAGCGAATGGACAGCTGGCCTGCCAGCATTGTGACGAAGCGCACACTCGCCACAGCATCGCGGATGCCTGCACCAACGCGGCAGAGACGTACACACAGTGATTCGCTCCCGGACGATGTCGTTGTGACGTTACGATCCAGACGCCGAAGGAGACTGAGGAGCAAAGTGAATTCGAAAACCGAACCCGCTGCGAAGCCGGCGAAGACACCCGCTGCGAAACGGGTTCCACACACCTTCGTCATCCTCTTCGGAATCGTCGTTGTTCTGGGAATCGCGACCTACTTCATCCCCTCAGGGCAGTACGACACCCGAGTCGATGATTCGGGCCGAGACCTGGTCATCAGCGGCACATACCATGCAGTGGACTCAGCTCCGGCGAATCCCTTCGATCTGTTCACGTCGATTCTGTCGGGGATGACCGAGGGCGCCGACATCATCTTCTTCCTCCTCATCATCGGAGGAGCGCTCGGTGTACTCAACGCGACCGGCGCAATCGATCGACTGCTGCATGGGGTGCTCACCAAGTTCGCCGGCAAGGAACTCTGGATCATCCCGATTCTGCTGGGTTTCTTCTCCCTATCGGGAGCGACGTTCGGCATGAGCGAAGAGGCCATTCCCTACCTCCTCATCATCCTGCCGATCCTGTTGAAGATCGGGTTCGACCGCATCCTCATCGCAGCCCTTCCTCTGGTCGGAACCGCGGTCGGATGGGCCGGCTCCTTCACCAACCCGTTCAATATCGGAATCGCCCAACAGATCGCGGGTGTGCCGATCTTCTCCGGGATGGCCGTCCGGATCGGACTCTTCGTCATCCTCTACCTCGCCGCAGTCATCTACTTCATGCGGTATGGAGCCAAGATCCTTAAGGACCCCAGTCGGAGCCTCATCGGCATCGGACCCGACGACGAAGCTTATGGCTCGTCCACCTCGACGGACGATCCGCTGACGAAGCGGGACGTCGCCGTCCTCTGGGTGTTCGTCGCCACAATCGTCGCCGTGCCGATCGGGATCATCGCCTTCGACTGGTTCATCACAGAGATGTCGGCGCTGTTCGTCATCATGGCACTGGTCGTCGCCACCATCGCGAAGATGAACTACAACGACGTCGCCGATTCGTTCACCAAGGGCTGCCAGGATCTGCTCGTTGCTGCGTTGTCGGTGGGCCTGGCCTACAGCGGAATCATTCTGCTCGAAGATGCCCACGTCATCGACACGATCATCTATGGGCTGTCCACGGCGGTCGGGCAGCTCTCGAGCAACTGGGCGGCAGTCGGCATGGTGGGCGCACAGAGCGCCATCAACTACATCGTCACCTCGGGCAGCGGCCAAGCCGCACTGACCATGCCGATCATGGCTCCGCTGGCCGACCTCGTCGGGGTGAGTCGACAGACCGCGGTGCTGGCGTATCAGTTCGGTGACGGCATCTCCAACGGTTTCACCCCGACGAACGGTGCGATGATGGCCGGTCTTGCGATTGCCGGTGTCTCCTGGTTCAAATGGGTCCGCTTCCTCTGGCCGCTGATGATCATCTTCTACGTTCTGGGTG
Organism: Brevibacterium sp.; assembly: GCF_052105255.1. Taxonomy (NCBI): domain Bacteria; kingdom Bacillati; phylum Actinomycetota; class Actinomycetes; order Micrococcales; family Brevibacteriaceae; genus Brevibacterium; species Brevibacterium sp. The sequence continues at coordinate 43,821 of NZ_JBQDYQ010000008.1, read as the reverse complement.
GGATCTACGTCTTCATCGTTCATGTGTTCATCTGGACTGCCTGAACGAACAGCGGATGTTCACTGCAGCAGCAGGAACCCGAAAACCCGAACTTCGACGACCTACGATGCCAAACACACGAAGAAAGCGAGTATGCCCGATGATTCCCGACTTTCGTGCCGACGCCGCCGAGATCCTCTCCGAACTGCAGACCATCCGCAGAGATCTCCACGCCAATCCCGAGGTGGGCACCGACCTTCCGCGGACCCAGCAGGTCGTCCTCGACGCCATCGACGGCCTCGACCTGGAGATCACGAAGGGCGTGGCGCAGAGCTCGGTCGTGGCCGTGCTGCGCGGAGGGAAGCCAGGGCCGACGGTGCTGCTGCGCGGCGACATGGATGCCCTGCCGGTCAACGAGGAAACAGATTACCCATTCGCGTCGACGAACGGGGCCATGCATGCCTGCGGTCACGACCTGCACACCAGTGGCCTCATCGGTGCCGTCCGGCTGCTCGCCGCCCATCGCGATGAGCTGCCCGGTTCTGTGATCTTCATGTTCCAGCCCAACGAAGAAGGCGATGGCGGAGCGAAGAACATGATTGACGAAGGCATGCTCGAAGCGGCCGGAGAGCGTCCCGTCGCCGCCTATGCCATTCACGTCAAGCCCGGCACGGGCGGGGTCTTCACCACCCGCCCGGGCCCGCTCATGGCCGGATTCATCAGTTTGGAGATCACCATGCGCGGCGCAGGCGGACACAGCTCCCAGCCCCAGTTCGCCCGCGACCCGGTAGCCCCCCTCACCGAACTGGCGGTGGCTCTCAACACCATGACGTCACGTCGATTCGATGTCTTCGACCCAGTCGTCATGCCCGTCACACAGCTGCGTGGATCGGATGCCAACAATGTCATCCCCGACACCGCGAGCCTGGGGGCCTGCATCCGCTACCTGTCTCCGGAGCGGGTCGAGCAGCTGCGGACCGAGATCACCAGGATCGCCGACGGCATCGCCTCAGCCCATGGGTGTCGTGCCGAGATCACCTTCGAGCCCGGATTCCCTGTCACCACCAACGACACCGAGGAAGCCGCCTGGACCGCGCAGCAGCTCACTTCGGTCTATGGCCCGGATCGCTACGAGGAGATGCCGAATCCGGAGATGGGTTCGGAGGACTTCTCCTTCGTCCTCAATGAGGTGCCCGGCGCGTACGTCTACCTCGCCACGACTCCCGAGGGTGTCGACCCAGAGTCCGAGGACAACCATTCGCCACGCGTGAAATTCGATGACACCTGGCTCGGAGACTCGGCCGCAGCGCTCGCCCACCTCGCTTTTGCTCGATTGGCGAGGTGATCGTCTGCCGTTTGGCTTTCTACCGTTTGACGGGTGTTTCCTGCAGGGTCGGCTGCACCGTGGTCCCTGTCTCCCACGAGTTCGCGCCCGGTGCCACCTCCGGCATCGGGATGTCTTCGCGGCGTTCGCGGTTGCGCTGCGTCGAGACCCCGACTTCGCGGTCGCGCTCTTGGACCAGCTCGTCGCGGACTTGCCCATCCTCGGTGAAGCCCATCATCAGCTGGGGCGCACCGTAGGGGAAGTCGTGAACGTCGTACTGCCAGGTGTGGAACGTCTTGCCGTAGGTCTTCACCAGGTCCTCGAAGTAGGCGTGTTCGGCGATCTCCGGAACGCCAGGGGCGGTGAGGATTCCGGACTTGATCTCATAATGATGGCTGTGCCAGAGCTTCTTCTCCTCTTCGGGCAGGGAGCGGAACCGGTCTTCACTGATGATGTACTCGATGCCGATCAGACGGGCGTCATAGGCGTTGCGATCGAAGATGACGCACTGGTGCAGGTCGTGTTCCAAGTGGATGCAGAAGTGAGCGGCATGGACTTGGCGTCCGGTCTCGTCCGCATACATGTGCAGGCCGTCGAGGTAAGTGCTCATCGCCTCCAGCGGATATTTTCGCTGGAGGAACGCGGAGCCCAGGTCCAACACGCGGTGCTTCCAAGGATGGCCCTTGCTGGTCTTGAGATTGCTGACGGCCCTGCGCCCGGCAAGAGCCGCTGCGACGCCGCCGATGCCGAGAGTCAGTCCGGTAGTGAAGCTCTTCAAATGTGTCAGTTTCATAATTCATCGTAAAGCGGATGATGACGCGTTTGAACCCCCTGCAGAACGGCTGCGGACTATCGCGGGAGCCAGTTCGTCAAACGACCCCGTCGTGGAACACTCTTCGAACTGCTCGTCCTCCGCCTGGTCAGTGACAGCTTCCCCGGCTTCCGTCTTTTCCTTGTCTTCCCGCGTGTTCCGATCGTCAGGATGCTCCACGGTGTCCGGAACTGCTTCTTCTTCTTCCTCATCATCGACCTCCTCGAATCATTCCCCGGAGTATAATCCTTCCGCTCTCAACTGGCGCAAGCCACCGAGCCACGACTGGATTTCATCTTGAGCCCGGGATTGACTATGTCTGTCTGGACTATCCAGACAAAGCCGAAGACCTGCTCCGCACGATGTGGGAACAGGCCTTCAGATGAGAACCTCCGTCTGATCAGCTCCCAGCGTTCGCATCCGCGGTCAGGTGGGCGCGCGCCTCGGCGAGCATGGCCTCTCGGGTCGCGATCTTCACGCGTTCCCGGCCCTCGGTCTCACCGAGGGCCTTCTCCGCAGCCTCGAGCCGGTGATAGCCCTCCCAGTCCGTGAACTCGACGCCCTTCGACTCGAGCAGCTCGACGATCGAGGACTCCTCCGGGTACACGGGTTCGGTGAGCGCTCCGGCGGCCTGGTCGTCGAGGATGTGCCCGATCGTCTCGAGCGCATCACCCTTCGTATGCCCGATGAGCCCGACGGGTCCGCGCTTGATCCATCCGGTCGTGTACACGCCGGGAATGACGTCCGCCTCGGCGGCCTGGCCCTGCTCCTCGGCGTCGACGACGCGCCCTTCGTGATTGGGGATGACCTTCTTGGCCTCGTCGAAGGGCAACTGCGGCAGCTGCGTACCCGCATAGCCGACGGCCCGGTACACGGCGTCGATGTCCCAGTCGTGGAAGTCCCCGGTGCCGTTGACGCCACCGGCGCCGTCGAGCTCCTGACGTTCCGTGCGCAGCCCGGTCACTCGATCCTCGCCGAGGATGGCCACCGGTGCGTGGAGGAAGTGCAGGTGCAGTCGCCGCTTCGCCCCGGTCTCCTCCCGCATCGCAAAGTCCGTGAGCGTCTTCGCCACCTGCTTGACCTGGTTGCTCGACTCGATGGCCTCGAGCGAACCCTGATCGAACTCGTAGTCCTCGGGATAGACGATGATGTCGACGTCGTCGACCTGACCGAGTTCACGCAGCTCGAGAGGCGTGAACTTCGCCTGCGCGGGACCCCGGCGGCCGAACACGTGGACGTCGGTGACCTTCGAGGACTTCAGGCCCTCATAGACGTGATCGGGGATCTCCGTCGTGTGCAGGTCATCGGCCTGCTTCGCGAGCACCCGGGCCACGTCGAGCGCGACATTGCCGTTGCCGAGCACGGCGACCTTCTCCGCGTCCAGCGGCCAGGTCTGGGCCACATCGGGGTGGGAGTCGTACCAGTTGACGAAGTCGGCTGCCCCATATGAACCGGGCAGATCGATCCCGGGCAGCGACAGCTGTGCGTCGACGAAGCAGCCGGTGGAGAAGATCACCGCATCGTAGCGGTCGGTGAGCTCGCCGAGGTTGATATCGGCCCCGTATTCGACGTTGCCGAACAGGCGGATGTCACCGCGGTCGAGGACCTTGATGAGCGCATTGATGATGCCCTTGATCCGCGGATGGTCGGGGGCGACCCCATAGCGGACGAGCCCGAAGGGTGAGGGCAGGCGATCGAACAGGTCGATGCTCAGTTCCAGGTCATGTTCGGCCTTGGTCAGCAGGTCAGCGGCATAGATGCCGGCGGGACCGGCGCCGATGATGGCCACTCTGAAGGGAATAGTAGGCATGGGTTTCCTTGATCAGTCGTCGGTGTTCTGCGGCGGCAGTGCGGCGATGAAGGGATGGTCTTTGTCGACGACCCCGTGGGCGGCCGCTCCGCCCGGGGAGCCGATGTCGTCGAAGAATTCGACGTTCGCCTTGTAGTAGGCCTCCCACTCATCAGGCACATCGTCTTCGTAGAAGATCGCCTCGACGGGGCACACGGGTTCGCACGCCCCGCAGTCGACACATTCGTCGGGATGGATGTAGAGGGAACGGGTGCCTTCGTAGATGCAGTCGACCGGGCATTCCTCGATGCAGGCTCGGTCCTTCAGGTCCACGCACGGTTGGGCGATGATGTAGGTCATGGGTTCCTCACGAGTTCGGATGCGTGCGCTGCGGCAGGCTCGGTCGCCTGGGTGAACGCACCATCGGCGTAGGGGCTCAGGGTCACGACATCACCGGCGACGATCACGGCCGGTGACCGGACGCCTCGGCGAGCCGCGCGGAAGGCGATGTCGCCCAGGGTTCCGATGGTCACCCGCTGGTTCTCACCGAATCCGTCTTCGACGATCACCACCGGGCAGTCGTCACCGCGCCCGGAGCGGGCGAGCACCATCGCCGAGTTGATGAGCGTGCCCACTCCCATGAGCACGACGACGGTGTGATCGCGTCCCCCGCCGATCTCGGACAGCTGGTCATGACCGGTCACGACCGTGTACGAGGTGGCGACACCTCGGTGGGTGAGCGGGATTCCGGCGACTGCGGGAACGGAGTTCGCGCTGGTCACCCCGGGAACGACGCGGACATCGACTCCGGCGGCCCGGCAGGCGATGACCTCCTCTCCCCCACGTCCGAGGACGAACGGGTCCCCGCCCTTGAGACGGACGACCCGGTGGCCCAGCTTCGCCTGCGTGATGAGGATGTCGTTGATCCCGCTCTGCGGCACCGGATGGTGCCCCGGCAGCTTGCCGACGTCGATGATCTCCGCTTCCAGGGGTGCGCCGCGTTCGGTTTCGAGCTGATCGATGACCGATCTGGCACCGAGGCGGTCGGCCACGATGACATCGGCACGTTCCAATGCTCGCAGACCGGTGACGGTGAGCAGTCCGAGATCGCCCGGTCCGGCACCGACGAGCAGCACGGTGCCGGGCTGCTGTGGGAGGAAGAGTGTCATGGCTGGTCCTCGATGGATTCGGCGGAGTGGGCCGCCTCGGGGGTGTGGATTCCCGCGGCGAGGGTGTTGCCTGTCTGCGGGTCGATGACGACGAAGGCTCCGACCGTGCCGTGGTCGCGGAAGTCCGGGACCGGCAGCTCGGCGGACAGCTTCACCCGGGCCAGGCCGATGTCGTTGCCGGCGAGCACCTCGGCGGCCTCCAGCCCGGAGGTCTCGAGGTTGCGTTTGGCCTCGATGGTGACGATGCCTTTCACGGTCGTCGTCCCCGTCTTGATGAGCACCCGATCCCCTGTGCGCAGGCCCTCGGCGGTGAACGGGAACACCTCGGCGCGCAGTTCGCGGCGCGGGGTGGGCAGGGTGCCGGCCGCGGCGATGACGCTGCCACGAGCGGTATCGACGTCATCGGCCAACCGCAGCGCCACCGACAGCGGCGCACTCGCGGTCTCGAGGGGACCGGTGGCGGTATCGATGCCGGTCACGGTCGTGCGGAGCCCGGCGGGGTGGATCTCGATTTCATCGCCGAGGCTGACCCGCCCGGCCGTGATCTGTCCGGCCACGGCCCGGTAGTCCCGGAATTCCTCGGGGTCGAGTCCCGGTGCCAGTCCCCCTTGCGGACGGAGCACGGTCTGCACGTCGAGGCGGAAGGCCTCGAGGTCGGCGGTGTCTTCGTCCGCACTCGGCAGAGTCTCGAGCAGCTCGAGCAGCGCCGGCCCCTGATACCAGGGGGTGTTGTCCGAGGTGGTGGCGACATTGTCCCCGGCCAGTGCAGAGATCGGGATGAGGTGCGGGGTCTCGAGTCCGATCTCGGCGGCGAGGGTCTTGATGTCGTTCTCGACCGTCTCGATCCTCGCCTGGTCGAAGTCGACGAGGTCGATCTTGTTGACGGCGATGATGACGTGGCGGATGCCCAGTCGGGAGACGACGGTGAGGTGCCGGCGGGTCTGCTCGGTGGCACCGGTGCGGGCGTCGATGAGAACGACGACGGCATCGGCGGTTGAGGCGCCTGTGACCATGTTGCGCGTGTACTGCACGTGTCCGGGGCAGTCGGCGAGGATGAACGAGCGACGGTCGGTGGCGAAGTACCGGTAGGCGACGTCGATGGTGATGCCCTGTTCGCGTTCGGCCCGCAGACCGTCGGTGAGCAGAGCGAAGTCGAACTCTCCGCCGAGGAATCCGCGCTCCCGACTCGTCGCGGTCACGGCGGCGAGCTGGTCGGCGAGGATCGCCTTCGCATCGTGGAGGAGTCGGCCGACGAGTGTCGATTTGCCGTCGTCGACGGATCCGGCAGTGGCGAAGCGCAACAGAGTCTTCGTCGTCGTGTCCAACGTCGGCGTCGCCTCGGTGGCGGTTGTTTCGGTGGTGGTTGTCGTCGTCATCAGAAGTACCCGTCCTTCTTGCGGTCTTCCATCGCCGCGGCCGAGATCCGGTCGTCGGCGCGAGTGGCTCCGCGCTCGGTCACAGTGGTGGCGGCCACCTCGGCGAGGATGGACTCGAGGTCATCGGCGCTCGATTCGACGGCTCCGGTGCAGCTCATGTCTCCGACGGTGCGGTAGCGGACCTTCTTGGTCGTGACGGTCTCGCCGTCGCGTGGGGTGGAGAATTCGCCGGTGGCCCACCACATGCCGTCGCGTTGGAAGACTTCGCGTTCGTGGGCGAAGTAGAGCTCGGGCAGTTCGATGCCTTCGCGGGCGATGTAGCTCCACACGTCGAGTTCGGTGAAGTTCGAGATCGGGAACACGCGGACGTGTTCGCCGGGCAGGTGGCGGCCATTGAAGAGGTTCCACAGTTCGGGGCGCTGGCTGCTGGGGTTCCAACCGCCGAATTCGTCGCGCAGGGACAGAATCCGCTCCTTCGCGCGGGCCTTGTCCTCGTCGCGGCGGGCGCCGCCGAAGACGGCGTCGAACTTCCCGCCGGTGATGGCATCGAGCAGCGGCTGGGTCTGCAGGGTGTTCCGGGTGCCGTCGGGGCGTTCGCGCAGGCGACCGTCGTCGATGTAGTCCTGGACCTTCGCCACCGTGAGGTCGAGGCCGTACTTCTCTGCGGTCTCGTCGCGGAAGCGGATGATCTCGTCGAAGTTGTGTCCGGTGTCGACGTGGAGGAGTCCGAACGGGATCTTCGCCGGCCAGAACGCCTTCGCGGCGAGGTGGAGGACCGTCACGGAGTCCTTGCCGCCGGAGAACAGCAGCACGGGGCGTTCGAACTCGGCGGCGACCTCACGGATGATGTGGATCGCTTCGGATTCGAGGACGTCGAGGGTGGACAGGCTTGCGCCCGGGTTGTGGGTGGGTGCCGCCTCGGTGGTGGTGTGGGTGTCGTGGTTGTACTGGGTGTCGATGCTCATGTGTGGAGTCCGCATTCTGTTTTGGTCGATCCGGCCCAACGGCCGGCGCGGGGGTCTTCCCCTTCGGCGACGGGGCGAGTGCAGGGCTGGCAGCCGATCGACGGGTATCCCTGCGACAGCAGCGGGTTGACCGGGACGTCGAAGGCGCGCGAATAGTCGAGGAGGTCGTCGAACGACCATGCGGCCAGGGGGTTGACCTTGACGAGGCCGTTCTTCTCATCGAAGGTGATCAGCGGCGTGTTCGTCCGGGTCGGGGCCTCGTCGCGGCGGACGCCGGTGAACCAGAGTTCGTAGCCCTTCAGCGATTTCTTCAGTGGTGCGACCTTGCGGCGGGCGCAGCACAGGCCGGGGTCGCGGGCGAAGAGGTCCTTGCCGAATTCGGCGTCCTGCTCTTCCACGGTCTGCTCCGGGAGGACGTCGACGATGTGGACGTCGACACGGCGGGCCACCTCGTTGCGGGTGTCGTAGGTCTCGCGGAAGTGGTAGCCGGTGTCGAGGAAGAGGACGTCGACGCCGGGCTGGTACTGGGCGACGTAGTGCGGCAGGGCGGCGTCGGCCATCGAGCAGGCCACGGCGCAGGCCGCGGTGTCGAAGTTCCGGGAGACCCAGCGGATAACGTCGGCGGGGTTGGCCTCGGGAACACCGCCCGCCGGGTCACCGGCGAGTTCACGGGCTCCCGCCTCGGCGAGGGCTTTGAGCTCTTCGACGGGACGCGGTTCGGGGCGGGGCCGCGTCGGTGTCTGAGTTGTTGCTGCCGGGTTGGGGGATGCGGTCGGGGCCGGGTTCGTGGTGCTCATTTCAGCTCCTCTTCGTCGACGCGGTTGGCCCATTCGGAGAATGTTTCGGTCACCCCGCGTCCGGCGAGGAAGCGGCGGACGAGGGTTTCGACGTATTCGGTGAGGTTCTCGGCGGTGACCTTGAGTCCGCGGACGGTACGGCCGAGGCCGGCTTCGTCGCGGTCTTTCGAGGCCAGGCCTCCGCCGACGTGGACCTGGAATCCGGGGACCTGTTCGCCTTTGTCGGTGGTGACGATCTGGCCTTTGAGTCCGATGTCGGCGGTCTGAATGCGGGCGCAGGAGTTCGGGCAGCCGTTGAGGTGGAAGCTGATCGGGTGCGGCAGCTCCTCGATGTCGGCCAGCCGTGCTTCCAGTTTCTCGACGGCGTCGGCGGCGGTCTGCTTGGTCTCGACGATGGCGAGTTTGCAGAATTCGATGCCGGTGCAGGCGATGGTCGAGCGGCGGAAGAGGTCCTTGCGGCTGGACAGGCCGAGGGCGTCGAGTCCGGCGACGACGTCATCGACATCGGCTTCGTCGATGTCGAGCAGCAGGACCTTCTGGTGCGGGGTGGTGCGCAGGCGGGTGGATCCGTACTTCTCGGCGAGGTCGACGAGCTGGCCGAGCAGGGTGCCCGAGGCGCGGCCGGCGATGAGGGTGACGCCGATGTAGTAGCGGCCGTCGGCCTGTTTGTGCACGCCGACGTGGTCGCCTGCGGTGATCGGTTTGGCCGGTGCCGGGCCGTCGGCGAGCTTGTAGCCGAGGTATTCGGTTTCGAGGACCTCGCGGAACTTCTCCGGGCCCCAGTCGGCGAGCAGGAACTTCAGTCGGGCTTTGTTGCGCAGGCGGCGGTAGCCGTAGTCGCGGAAGATCTGGGTGACACCGAGCCAGGTGTCGACGACCTGGTCGGGGGCGACCCAGGTGCCGAGGCGTTCGGCGAAGCGGGGGACGACGGACAGGGCGCCGCCGACCCACAGGTCGTAGCCGACGCCGTGTTCGGGGTGGTCGACGGCGACGAAGGAGCAGTCGTTGATCTCGTGGACGACGTCCTGGCTGGGGTGGCCGGTGATCGCGGTCTTGTATTTGCGCGGCAGGTTCGACAGTGACTGGTCGCCGATGTAGCGGCGGGAGATCTCTTCGATCGCCGGGGTCGGGTCGATGAGTTCGTCGGCGGCGATGCCGGCCACGGGTGAGCCGAGGATGACGCGGGGGACGTCGCCGCAGGCTTCGGTGGTCTGGAGTCCGACGGCTTCGAGGCGGCGCCAGATCTCGGGCATGGACTCGATCTCGACCCAGTGGAGTTGGATGTTCTGGCGGTCGGTGAGGTCCGCGGTGCCGCGGGCGAACTCGTTGGAGATGTCCGCGATGACCCGCAGCTGCTCGGTGGTGAGCTTGCCGCCGTCGATGCGGATGCGGAGCATGAAGTATTCGTCTTCGAGCTCGTGCGGTTCGAGTTTCGCTGTGCGGCCGCCGTCGATTCCGGGTTTGCGCTGGGTGTACAGGCCCCACCAGCGGAAGCGGCCGTGCAGGTCGTCGGAGGCGATCGAAGAGAATCCCTGCTTGGCATAGATGGTTTCGATCCGGGCGCGAACGTTGAGGCCGTTGTCTTCGGCCTTGTCGATCTCGTTTTTGTTCAACGGTTCATGGCCGTCGATCTTCCACTGCCCATTGGACTTCTTCGGGCGGGCAGGCCGCTTTGCGGCTCGTTTACCTGCTGTTTCCTTGTTCTCTTCCACCTGAGTGGACATTGCTGTCTCCAAACGCTGAGGGGAACCAGTGATGAATCACGCTACATGAATGCCGAATTGCTCAACAACTCACCGAATGGTTTGTGTCACGGAGTGACATCTGGCGTCACGGCCTGCCGTGTGCGCGGTCAGACGTTGAGCTTCTGCGGGGTGAAGTTGTGGGGTTGGGTGTGAGGTTGGACGTAGGCAGGACAGCCGCCTTCGACATGGGCGCCACCAGGGCCACTGTTGCGGCCGGCCGCGAGAACACCGTCACGAACTTGGCCGTGGATTCCCTCGCGGGCTCGGTCGCGGACGATGTCAACGAGCTTCGGCGGAACGGCGGACGTGGTGCCGCCTCCGGTGAGAAGCGGCGGAGCGAGGACCCCGGTCGATTCAGTGCCGCCCTCGACTTGCTTTCGGGCGAGGTCGTCGAAGAAACCGGGGGCCAGCAGGTAGTTCGCGAGCACGGGTCGGGCGCCGCGACTCCGACTCTCCGCGACGAGGTCCTTCAGGGCCACTCCCCCGCCGGCGAGGAAACCGACCTCGACCGGACGCTCAAGCTCTGCAGCCAGCAGCCAGCCCATCTCGCGGCAGGACTCGTTCGCCCGTTCGTCGCTCGAACCGGCAGCGGCGAGGATGACGTCGTCGCTGCCCTTCAAGGGCGGAAGTCGATCGGAGAGGATCTCTGCGAGCCTCGGGTCGGGCCCGAGCGTGGGGGTTCGTCGAACGTCACGGCCCGATTCAGCGGCACGGCCGGCCGCCTCGGCGAGGTCGACATGGACGTGATACCCCGGCGAAAGCAGAAGCGGCACGAGAATCACCGGACGGTCGGCGGGCAATCGGGCGATGACCTCGTCGACGTCGGGTTTCTGGACGTCCACATGGCCGAGCATGACTTCGTCGGCAATGCCCCGAATACGCAGGTCCGTGGCGACCTCCGCGGCGAGTACCTCGATGAGGACCTGGCCGGTCGGCGATGAGGTCCCGTGGGAGATCAGGCCCACGGACGGCAGCCCCGTCATAGCGCTCCTTCCTCAGCGATTCTCTGCGTAAGCCTCTGAACCCGTTCCCGCACCTGCCCCGGGGCTGTCAAGGTCACTAGGCAGACTGATTGCTCAACGACTAAGCAATCAGGGCGATCAGTGATCGTTCGGATTGAATACATTCGCATAGCGTAACCCATCCGCATCGGCGCCGCATACGGGCTGTTCATCGGCGAAATTTCGCCATCTGGCGTCATCTTTCGACACACGGCGACCGAGTTCGTAGGATTGCCGTGGATTTCCCAATCTGCTCAACAGTTTCGCTAGTGTGTGATGTCAACGCGCTTCTGCGCGTCCGACACGTCCGCTGAGTCGACGTCGTCCTCACCGTCTGCGCCTCCACCTCCTTCGCGTCATCCACGAAAGGCAAGCACATGCGTCAGCTCATCATCCTCGGGGTCGTCGGCCTCATTGCGCAGCTCATCGACGGCTCCCTGGGCATGGCCTATGGGGTCACCTCAACCACGTTGCTGCTCGCGGCGGGGACGGCACCGGCGGCTGCCTCGGCGGCGGTGCATTTCTCCGAACTGGGCACAAGTCTGGTGTCGGGGATCTCCCATCACCGGTTCGGCAACGTCGACTGGCGGACGGTGGGCATTCTCGCCGGGCCCGGCTTCATCGGCGCGGTCCTCGGGTCGACGTTCCTCGCCAGTCTCAACGGGGAGGCTGCGACCCCGTGGGTCTCGGGGATCCTGCTCGCGCTCGGGGTGTACGTGATCTGGCGGTTCCTCGCTTTGGGTGGGAAGCGCCCGGAGTTCAAGTCACGGCCGAGTGCGGGGATGCTCGTGCCGGTCGGTTTCGTCGGTGGAGCGCTCGATGCCATCGGCGGTGGCGGCTGGGGTCCGGTCGGGACGACCACGCTGCTCTCATCAGGCCGTTTGGAGCCGCGGAAGGTCATCGGGTCGATCGATACGAGTGAGTTCGTCGTCGCCGTCGGCGGTTCGCTCGGGTTCCTCATCGCGTTGGGATCGCAGGGCATCGAGTGGCAGATCGTGGCGGCACTGCTCATCGGCGGCGTCATCGCAGCCCCCTTTGCCGCGTGGCTGGTGAAGCTGCTGCCGGCCAAGGTGCTTGCGGTCGCCGCGGGCGGAATCATCATCCTCACGAATATCCGCACCATCTTGCTCACCTTTGGTTTGGATGCGTCTGCTGTGTGGCTGACGCTCGCCGGCTTGGCTCTCGTGTGGTTCGCACTGCTGGCTCACGTCGTCCGCCTGGAGCGGGTGGCTGCGAAGGCTCGGAAGGCCGAGCAGGCCGGTGCCGAGGTGCCGGTCGGCGGGTGAAGCTCGGCAGAAACACGCGAACAGACCCGACTCCGCACAATGGCGGGGTCGGGTCTGTTCGGATTTGTTGTACAGTCAGCGCTGACTGTAGAGCTTCCGGGCCATGATCACGCCGATGAGCGAGAGCAGCGACAATGCGGCGTAGTAGAAGCCGGGCACGGTCAGCAGACCCGTGGCACCGAGCAGGGCGGTGAGGATGAGCGGGGCGAAGCCGCCGAAGATTGCGACGCCGAAGCTGTAGGCGATGGTCATGCCGGAGCTGCGCACCTTGACGGGGAACAGTTCGGACAGCAGGGCCGGCATCGGGCCGAAGTAGAAGACCATGAACAGGCCGACGATCGCCTCGCACAGGGTGAGGACGCTGATCGACGGGTTCGCGGTCAGGAGGATGAACATCGGCCACGCGACGATGATGCCGACGATGGTCGTCGGGATCATCACGGTCGTCGGACCCACGCGGTCGGCCAGGCGGCCGGCGAACGGGGCACCGGTGAGGGTGATGACACCGGCGACGACGGCGCCGGGGAACGATGCCCAGGCGTCGAGGCCGAGGTTGGTGACGGCGAACTGCGGCAGGAAGGTGATGAGGTAGACCGAGATCGTGGCCATCGCGATGATGAGGAACGCGGAGAACAGGCGACCGAAGTTCTCACTGAGGAGGACACGCAGCGGGTTGTCGGTCTTCTCTGCGGCCTTGAACTCGGGCGTATCGTCCATCCTCGAGCGGATGTACCAGCCGACGGGTCCGATGAGCAGGCCGAGGGCGAAGGCCACGCGCCAGCCCCAGGAGTGCAGGGCCTCTTCGCTCAGGGTCGAGCTGAGAATCCACGAGATACCGGCGGCCAGGAACATTGAGATGCCCTGAGTCGCGGTCTGGAAGGAGGCGTAGTAGGCCTTGCCGCGTTTGGCGTTCTCAGTGAGGAAGGCTGTGGCGGATCCGAATTCGCCGCCGGCGGAGATGCCCTGGATGATGCGAGCGATGATCAGGCCGATCGCGCCCCAGATGCCGATGGTCGCTTCGCCGGGCAGGACGACGATGATGAACACGCCGAGGGTCATCAGACCGATCGTCAGCGACAGGGCGGACTTGCGGCCGTGCTTGTCCGAGTAGCGGCCGATGAGGATGGCGCCGAGCGGGCGGACGACGAAAGTGATGGCGAAGGTCGCCCAGGTCATCAGCTGCGCGGACAGGCCCTCGCCGGGGTAGAAGACCGCGGTGATCGAGGTGGCCATGAACCCGAACAGGATGATGTCATACCACTCGAGGGCGTTGCCCAGTCCGGCCGCAACTACGGCCTTGCGGGCCCGCGACTTGTCTTCGCGGGACTCGACGGGTGTCTCAGTCATCGTGTGCCTTTTCTTGTAGGTGCCCGGGTGCCGCAGTTGGCGGAGCCGGTGGTGGTTCGTGGGCTGACAGGATGCAGGCACCGTTGCTCGCCATCCGGGGCCGGTGTTGCTGGCTGTCGTTCTGTTCGGTGTCTCCGATCTGACGAGCGTGGCCCTGTTGTCGTCAGCGTGACGATTGTAGTCCGGTCATACCCGGTCGCAAATACTGTCTCAGCAAGCGTCCGGCACGTCAGTGCTGGTTGTTACGATCACGATATGTTGACCGAAGCCCGCAATCCTGCCCCTGCCACAGCGGTCGAGGTGCGCGGCGCCCGCGTGCACAACCTGCAAAACATCGACGTCGACGTCCCTCTGAATACCCTGGTGGAGACTCATGACTGACAGCGATACCTACAGCCAAAGTGACGACACTGACAACAGTGACACTTCACACTTGCAAAATGACAAATATTGAGTGTAAGTTTCGTTCATGGAGCTGACGAAGAACTACCTCAACGCAGTTCTCGATGATCTGCGTGTCCAGCGTGGAGATACAACCGACATCGAGGTCAAACGCTCTGCGAAAGAACTTCCTCGCGACATTGGGGCCACGATTTCGGCTTTTGCCAATATGCCCTCCGGCGGATTGCTCATACTCGGCGTCGATGAAGCAAGCGACTTCTCCATAAGCGGCGTTTCAGATCCAGCAACAATTGAAGCAGGAATTGTCAGTGTGACACGCTCAACTGTCAGTCCTCCTCCACAACTGACGACCGAAACCATCCACTATGACGGCATCGCGGTTGTCATGGTTCGAGTCGCCAGCCTTCCCGCACAAGACAAACCTGCAAGATACAAAGGAGAAGCTTATCTCCGTCAGGCCGACGGCGATTACGTGATGAGCCCAACCGACATCCACATGTTGGAGGTCACCCGGCTGAATGATGTCGAACGAATTCAATACGATGCTGAGTCGGTTCCAGGAACTTCACCAGACGATCTTGACGATGATTTGACCACTGCGTTTCTCAACCGAGCACGGAACACCAAGCGGTTGCGCGACCAGGATGATCTTTCGGTCCTCAAACAACTGGCAATCGTGACACATTCAAATGAATTGACTGTTGCAGGTCTCTATGCCCTAGGCATCTACCCACAGGGTCGGTTGCCCGCTCTGCAAGTAACCGCTGCGGTCCAACTTCCTCGCGACGGCGGAAACGCTCGGACACAGAACCTCCGGCATTTCGATGGCCCGTTGCCGATTCTGCTGGAAGAACTGATGGAGTGGACCGTTGCCAACCTAACTTCAAGGCAGGAGTACATGGCGAACGGTCACCTTCGCAATGTGCTGGAAATGCCGTCAAGAGCTATTCGGGAGGCCATTGCAAACGCGCTTGTGCACCGCGATCTGGGCCCGGATACCGTCGGATACGGAAAATCCGTTCAAATCCGCATCAGTGAAAAAGCCCTAACCATCATCAGCCCGGGAGGCCTACGCGGTCTCACTCTGTCACAGATCACCAGCAGCTCCCCTGCTCAGGTTGCTGTGAATCAGCGTCTCTACCGAATTGCGAAGGACCTTCGAACATCGGACGGCGAGAACATCATTGAGGGAGAAGGCGGAGGAGTGAAGGAGATCCTACGGTCCACAATGGAGTCTGACCTTCGCCGCCCGCGCCTTTCCGACAACGGCGTTCAGTTCGTCGCCAAGCTTTGGCGCGGTTCCGCGTTCTCCAATGAGGATACTGCGTGGCTGAAGGACGCTGCCGACGGCCGAGAGCTTACGCATCTGCAGAAGCAAGTAATGCTGAAAGCCCGAGATGAACAACCGCGGGATATTGAGGCGCTTCGAAGCGAGTTCTCCCCGTTGACTTCTGAAGAGGCCAGAGAGCAGCTGAGTCAGCTGGTTCGCTGGCATCTGTTGGAAACTGAATTCGACAGTGACGCCCGTCAATTGGGGCCGCGCGAAGAACAACGTGTCCGCCAACCTGACTCGAATTCGCAGACCAGCCCTGTCGCGTCGGAATCTGACTCGGATTCAAGACTGACAAAGAATGCTCCCGCTGTGTTCGACGCAATCTCGTCTGGTTCGTCCACTGTTGCCGCGATTGCCGAAAGTACTGGTCTGACGACGCGGCAGACTCGGTACGCGATCAAGGATCTGCTTGCGCATTCGCTGATTCTGATGGAAGGCGGTCAAGGCCACCGCACAACGAACTATCGTGCAAGCTGACGAATCAGCCTTCTTCGCTGTCCGACTTCATACGCCTTCTCCCGCCGGACGGGTCTTCACCATGTACCGACGGTAATTACAGCCGCGCCGGAACCCTGGCTCTGACATTCTCCGTGTCATCCCCGGTTGTTACGATCACGATATGTCGACCGAAGCCCGGAACTCAGCCCCAGCCACGGCGGTCGAGGTCCGCGGTGCCCGCGTGCACAACCTGCAGGGCATCGACATCGACGTGCCTCTGAACACCCTCGTCGCCATCGCCGGCGTCTCCGGGTCGGGCAAGTCTTCACTGGCCATGGGAGTGCTCTATGCCGAAGGGTCGCGGCGCTACATCGAAGCACTGTCGACGTACACCCGCCGGCGCATGGCTCAAGCCGCCCGTGCCGATGTCGACACCGTCCGCCATATCCCCGCCGCCCTCGCCCTGCGGCAACGCCCCGGAGTCCCCGGCGTGCGCTCGACCTTCGGCACGTCGACCGAGCTGCTCAACGTCATCCGCCTGATGTTCTCCCGACTGGCCTCCCACCTCTGTCCCAACGGACACCGACAGAAGCCGACCCTCAACGTCGCCGCCGAGGAGCCCTTCGACTGCCCCGAATGCGGTGAGACGGTCCAGGCCCCCGGCGCCGAGGAGCTTGCCTTCAATTCCGGTGGAGCCTGCCCCCGCTGCGAGGGCATCGGCACCATCAGAGAAGTCGACGATGCCTCCCTCATCCGCGACCCCGACCGGTCGATCGACGACGGCACCGTCATCCCCTGGCAGATGTTCGGCTTCAACGTCCAACCGCAGATCGCCCGCGAATTCGGCGTCCGCACCGACGTGGCCTGGCGCGACCTCGAGAGCTGGGAACGCGACATCGTCCTTGCGGGCCCCGAAGAGAAGAAGCACATTACGGTCACCTCGAAGAAGGGACTGCACGACCTCGACTTCACCTTCCGCAACGCCCGCCTGACGGTGACCGAAGAACTCAAACGTGCGGACAACGAGAAGCGCTTCGCCAGGGTCAGCCGGTTCCTCTCCGAGCAGATCTGCCCCGACTGCGAGGGCACCCGCCTCTCCCCCGCCGCCCGTGCACCGCGCATCGGTGACATCGGCTTCGCCGAGGCGACCGCCAAGACCCTCGACGAACTCGTCGACTGGGCCGCGGACGTACCTGCCGGCCTTCCCTCATCGATGCAATCCATGGCCAGCTCGTTGGTGGACACTCTGCTCGGCATGGCCCGCCGATTGCTCGATCTCGGACTCGGCTACCTCGCCCTCGACCGGCCCGGTTCGTCCCTGTCGACCGGTGAACGCCAACGCGTGCAGCTTGCCCGCGCAGTGCGCAATGAGACGACTGGAGTCCTCTACGTCCTCGACGAACCCTCGATCGGTCTCCACCCCTCGAACATCACCGGCCTTCAGGGCGTCATCACCGACCTCCTCGACGAGGGCAACTCCGTCGTCATGGTCGACCACGACCCGCTGGTCCTCCGCGCCGCCGACCACCTCATCGAGATCGGCCCCGGGTCCGGACGCGACGGCGGCACGGTCGTGGCCACCGGCACCGTCGCCGACCTGGACAATCATCCCGATTCCCGCATCGGCCCCTACCTCACCGGCTGTGCCGAAACGCTCGTACGCGAGTCCGCGGCCGCCTCGGCGACCTTCGATCACGGGCGGATCCGATTGCGCACCGCACCGATCCACACGGTCCATGCCCTCGACGCGGAGATCCCACGGCAGCGGCTGACCGTCGTCACGGGAGTGTCCGGATCGGGCAAGACCACCCTCGTCCTCGACAGCCTCGTCCCCGCGCTCAAAGTCGCCGATGAGCGTTCGCGGCCCGGGCATGTGCGTGAGATCGACGCCGACGGGATCGACCGCGTCAACGTCGTCGACGCCACCCCGATCGGCATCAACGTCCGCTCCACCGTAGCTACCTATTCCGGAGTCCTCGACGACCTCCGTCGCGCGTACGCCCGCCTCGATTCAGCCAAGGCTGCCGGACTCAAGGCCGGGGACTTTTCATACAACACGGGATCGCTGCGTTGCCCGAAATGCGAAGGCACCGGCGAGATCACCCTCGACGTGCAGTTCCTTCCCGACGTCGACATCCCCTGCCCCGACTGCGAAGGCCGTCGGTACAGTCCGGACGCAGACGAGTACTGCCGTGCCTCGGATGCCGATGGTCAGCCGCTGTCGCTGCCGGATCTGTTGGCGATGACCGTCGCCGAGGCGCTGCCCCACCTTGCCGAGATGCGCAAGGTCCACGCCCGGCTGCGGGCGCTGCAGGATGTGGGGCTCGGATACCTCACCCTCCACGAGGCGACCCCGGCACTGTCCGGCGGTGAGGCGCAGCGGCTCAAGCTCGCCACCGAACTCGGGAAGTCGCAGCAGCACACCCTCTTCGTCTTCGACGAACCGACGGTGGGCCTGCACCCCGAGGATGTGCGTGTGCTCGTGCGCGTCTTCCAGCAGCTGCTCAATCAGGGTGGAACGGTCCTCGTCATCGAACACGACCTCGACATGATCGCCAACGCCGACTGGATCATCGACCTCGGCCCCGGCGGCGGTCACGACGGCGGTCGGATCGTGGCGACCGGAACCCCGGGGCAGGTCGCGGACGCCGCACACAGCGTGACCGGTGAGTACCTCAGAGCCCACCTGCAACCTGACTCCGCCGAATAGAGCATCGCCACCAGGCCACCGCTGAGGGAACCCTCCGACGTCGGGTTCGGCCCCGCGTCCACGTCGCGGGGAGAATCCCGGTCAGGCTCCGCCGGCGGCAGCGCCCACGCACAGGACGAGCCCGACGAGCGAGGCAACCGCCATGCCGATCATCGCTGCGGCCATGACCCACAGACGCGCTCTGCCCGGCCGAACGGTGAACCGGGCGATGAGCAGGACGAGGTAGAACACCACGGCGATGACGAGCGTGGTGATCGCTGTGGGTACCGCCGGACCGCCGGAGAAGATGATCACTGCGAGAACGCCGACGATGACGACGAGGAAGATCCCACCGGCCACGATCCAGATGGTGCCCGACGAACTGCGCAGCGAAGGCTGATCACTGATGCGCCGCGACTCGATCGGTTCGCGTGAACTGTTGTCCATGTCCCCGAATGTACCGAGCGAGACGGGGCGCGGCTAGGGGGTGCGGTGCCTCAGCTCGGCTCCTGCTCCGCTTCCTTCGCCACCTTGTTGAAGGCCTGATATTCCCTGATGACCTCGAGGGCCGGGCCGTCGGCACGCAGTTCGCCCTTCTCGATCCACAGGGCACGATTGCAGGTGTCCTTGATCGAGCGCATCGAATGCGAAACGAGGAAGACGGTGCCGGCGTTCTCGCGGATGGAGCGGATGCGGCCTTCGGAACGGTCCCGGAACTTCTTGTCGCCGACGTTGAGGGCCTCGTCGACGATGAGGATCTCGTGCTGGACCGAGGTCGCAATGGCGAACTTCAGCCGCTGGGACATGCCCGAGGAGTACGTGCGCATCGGCAGGTCGATGAAATCCTCGAGACCGGTGAACGCGACGATGTCATCGAACTTCTCGTCGATCTCGGGACGGGTGAGCCCCAGGGCCAGGGACCCGAGAATGATGTTGCGGGCACCGGAGAGGTCCGGGATCAGAGCGGCACCGACGCCGAGGAGGTTCGGCCGTGACTTCGCAAAGATCGCTCCCTCGGAGGTCGGGGTCAGCCCGGTGATCGAGCGCATGAGCGTCGACTTACCGGAACCGTTGCTGCCGATGATGCCGATGGACTCGTTGCGGTGGGCCACGAAGCTCACGCCCTTCAGCGCGTGGACCTCCCGGAGGCCGCGCTGACGTTTGAGCATGCCTCCGCCGCCGCCGAGCTTGAGCTTCTTGCCGGTGGCCAAGGTCTTGTAGCGGACGTGAACGTTGTCGCAGATGACGACGGGGTCGTTGGACTGAGTGGCCTCGGCGACGTTTCCGGAATCGTGCTCGGTGTTCTCACTCATCGCGACCGTACCTTTCCTCGGCCTGCCAGAAGAAGATGAAGCCGAAGATGAAAATGCCGAAGGCCCAGATGGCCAGGTGCCAGAAGTAGTCGTAGGGGACGACGCCGTCCTTCATGAGGATGCCGCGGGCGATCGAGAGCACGTTGTTGATCGGCTGCCAATCGGCGAAGGGCTGCAGGGCCGGGTTGATCTTCTCGACCATGACCTTGAGGTCGAAGAAGACACCTGAGGTGTAGAAGATCATGCGGGAGATGAACGGGGTGACCTGCGACAGGTCCCGGAAGTGGACCGTTGCGCGGGCGAAGATGAACGCCACACCCTGGTTGAAGACCCAGAACAGGAACACCAGCGGGATGAAGAGGAACCAGTCCCAATCAGGCCTGGCACCGAAGATGATGACGATGAGCGCCATGAAGATGAGCGTGGGAATGAAGTCGAGCAGGTTCTGGAACACCTTGGCAATCGGCAGAACTATGCGCGGGAACGGCAGAGATTGCACGAGCGACGCGTTCGAGATGATCGACTTCGCACCGCCATTCATCGAGCTGTTGAAGAACTCGAGGACGAAGACGCCGATGATGACGAAGGGGGCGAAATCGTCGGGCCGGGCGGTGGCGCCCCGCATGATGAAGCCGAAGACCGTGCCGTAGATCAGCGCCGAGAACGACGGACGCAGCAACACCCAGGCCATGCCGAGGCGGTTGCGCTCGTTCTCGGACTGCATCCGATACTTCGCAAGCGTGTACGTGAAGTCGCTTCGGCTGAGAAGCTGTTTGACGTACTGGGGCAGAGACGGCCGCCCACCCACTCTCTCGAGCCCGTGCTCGGCAGCAAGCCTGGCCATATCCATGAACAGAAAATTCTCTCGTCGGCGACTGGGGATAGAACAGAAAGAGTCTACGGGATGAGACTAGCGCAGACTCACAGTCGGCTGTGAGCCTTGAAGTCGAATTCCGGGTCCTCCAGCTGGGCCCGAGTGGGGATGTGGTTACCGCCGAGTACTCGCCGGGCGGCGGCCTGCATGGGCGGCCAGTTGAATGTCTCGACGCCGATGAGCTTCGACTCCGGTGCGGTGCCGTCGAAGTGGAAGACCTGGAATTTGGCTCCGCTCGGGTCGTGTCTGATGATCGTGTCGGTGGCATCGGGGCTGGTCAGGCCCGCCGTGAACACCTTATGAGGGCCCTGGAAACTCCAGTGCCAGGGCACCTCCGACCAGATCTTCGCCGCCGCGTCAGCCGGGTTGTCGGCGGGAGCGTCCTCGCTGGTGCCTGAGGGTTCGTCGGCGATGGTGGTGAGGTATTCGGCGAGGAACTTCCCATGGCTTTCGGCCACCGGTTCGCAGGCCCACGGATGGTCGAGAGCGTAGGGTCCGGCGGTGACGATCGCGCAGTCTCCGGCGGCGAAGATGCCGGGATGGGATGTTGCCAAGCTCTCATTCACCTCCCATGCCTCGGCGGGGCGATCGCCGTCGATGGGAATGAGGCGGGGCCGGGCTCCGACACTGGTGATGAACAGATCGTGAATATTTGCGTCGATGTCGTCCGGGCTCGACGTGTGGGTGACGAATTCGACGCCTGCGGCCTTGTGCGCTTCGAACAGCGCCTGCCTGACCGGCGCGGACAGCTGTTTGCGCAGCGGTTCGCCTCCGCGCAGATAGACCGTGGCCCGGTGCCCGGCCGCGACCGCCGAGGTGGCGACCTCCATTCCGAGATAGCCGGAGCCGAGGACTCCGACGTTGAGCGGCTGTGTGGCCTCTTCGACCCGAGCGAGGATCCATTCGGCGTCGCCGAAGTCGTAGACCGGCAGCGCATCCGGGTATTCCGGGATCCGCGGCCGGTTGGCTTCCATTCCCGTGGCGAGGATGCAGTGGGTGAAGTCGATCGACTCCCCCGAGGCCAGGTGGACGGTGCCCACGGTCGCGTGGTCGTCGGTCAGCCGTTGGGGGTGGAGCTGGGTCTCTGCGGTGTAGCGGGACTCGGCGGCCGCCTCGGCGAGGGTGATCTCCTCCGCCCAGTCGCGGACGAAGGTGATGTGCTCGGTCGACTCGAGGTGGTAGGGCAGGTGGTGGCGGGAATTGTCGAAGAGGTGCTTCGACAGCGGCGGCCGTTCGCAGGTGTCCCCTGCCTGCGGGTCGATGACGGTGACCGCCTGACCGCGCTCGTTCAGCTCCCTGGCCGCTGTGGTGCCGGCCAGACCCGCACCGATGATGACGATCCGCTTGCTCATGTCTCCCATGCTAGTGCTCGGGTCGGGCATTCGCTGACCGAGGGATGGTTGGGCGATCGGAGGATGGTGACGGGGCGCGCGGTCGCGGACGGTTGGGTGGTGCCCGGGGAGAATTGTGATCTCCCCGGGCACCTCACCGCGTCGCTCCCATTGCCGATGGTCGGCACGGTCACCGTGTGGCGAGCGCAACCAGTTGGCCCGCGCGAGCGGTCAGTTGTAGAGCATGCCGCCGTCGACCAGCAGGGTCTGACCGGTGACGTAGTCGGCGTTGTCGGAGGCGAAGAAGGACACGACTCCGGCAACGTCTTCCGGGGTCTCGATACGCCCCAGGGCTATGCCTTCGACATTGTCCTTGAGGTTCTCGCCCTTGGCTTTGCCGTTGAGCTTGCCCATCTCCTCGTCGATGGTGTCCCACATGCCGGTGCCGACGATGCCGGGTGCCCAGGAGTTGACGGTGATGTTGCGTGGAGCCAGTTCCTGGGCGGCCACCTGGGTGATGCCGCGCACGGCGAACTTTGTCGCCGAGTAGGCGCCGAGAATCGGGAAGCCCTTGATGCCGGCGATCGAACCAGCGGAGATGATCTTGCCCTTGTCCTTGCCCAGCTCCTCGAACTTCGCCGAGGCGGCCTGGATGCCGTAGATCACGGAGTAGACGTTGATGCTGAAGATCTTCTCGAGGTTCTCTGTCGTGATCTTGTCGACCGGCTCAACCTGCACGATGCCGGCGTTGTTGGCGATGACGTCGAAGCTGCCGAGCTGTTCGGCCGTGGCGTCGACTGCGGCGAACACTTCATCGCGCTTGGAGACATCGGCCGCGACCCAGATTGCTCTGCGACCGAGATCCTCGATCTCCTTGACCACCGCGCGAGCCTTCTCCTCTTGGAACCCGAGGTCGGCAACTGCGACGTCGAATCCATCTGCTGCCAGTTTGAGCGCAATGGCACGACCGATTCCCTGGCCGGCTCCTGTGACGAGGGCTGCTTTGTTGTCAGCCATGGTCTGTCACTTCCTCCCTAATCGTTGACAGCTCAATAGTAACGCCGTTTCACGCGGTTGAACCCGTGTCGGCAAGTGAGATGCGAGACAGCACAGGAGCGGGTCTGCACAGCAGAGGTGCATCGCTGCAAACAGGCGGACGACGAGGCCGAGCCCGGGCGTGGCCGAGCCGTGGTTTCAGGCGAAGATGCAGGCGGATGGGACGCCCGGGCCGACGACATGGCGCCCGGGGAGAAACGGGATCTCCCCGGGCGCCTCGTCGTCCTGGGCGGCCTCAGGCTCAGAGTTCCGTGGTCTTAGTGCCGCCGGCGGGACGGTCGCCGGCGATCTTCGACTTGACCATGCGGAACAGGCCCGATGCCTTTCCGCCGGGCAGACCCCAGTGCTGGGCGGAGTGCGTGATGACCTTGACGAGCCCGAGATTCGGGTCCCGGCGGTCATCGAACCACGCCGTGGCAGAATCCGACCACAGATCATCGACCTTGGCCTCGTCGTCGACGAACTCGACGCGTCCGGCCACCGACAGCCAGTTGCCCGCCTCGGCGAGGTTGATATTGACTTCGGGGTTCGCTCTCAGCGCCTTCGCCTGGTCGCCGTCGAGGGCGAGGAAGAACCAGACGTCGGCGTCGTCGGTGACCTCCTGAGGTGCCATCGGGTGGGCGAGGATCTTGCCGTCGGCGAGCGTGGTCGAGAGCATGACGGAATCACCCCCGCGCAGGATCTTGACGACATCGGCCTGATCGAGCTCATCCGTCGCCGCCTCGCCTGCGGGCTTCTGCCCGTCGCCGGCGTCCGAGACTTGGCCGGCTTCCGTGTCGTCAGTGGCGGAGACTGCTGTTTCCGTGCTCGCGACGCCGCCTTCCGTCGTGCTGCCGACCGCGTTGCCCATCCCTGGCGCACTGTAGATATCGCCCGGCTCGGACGTGGTGCCGACCGAGGCGCCCATGCCCGGGGCGAGGGAAGCGTCAGTGGCTCCGGAGTTCTCGGTTCCTGAGCTCGGAGTCACCTCGGCGGCCTTCGATTCGTCGATCGCCGTGTGCGAGCCGTCGGGATTGCGATGCAGTGTCACACCTTCTTCGTCCGCGGCCTTTTGGGCGCGTTCCTCAACGTTCTGCTCGGTGTATCCGACTTCGGCGTGAGATTCCATGTCCGAAGTCCCGGCCAGCGGTTCTGCGGTCTCGTCCAGTTTTGCTGCGACGTCACGGGCCTTCTCCTCGGCCGGCGACTCGTCACTCTTGTCTCTGTTGTTCATGACCGTTTCCCTTCGCAGACGGTTCCTGGCGCTGCAGAGGCCCTCGCGGACCGGATTCGGCGAGCGCGACAGCGACTGCACGGTCATTCTTACACGGCTCTCCGATCGGCAACAGCCCCCTTGGAATCGGGTCCGAGACATGGGGTCCGGAACCGTTCGGCCAGTGTGCATGGGGTCGGGCACAGGCGCGAGCGTGGTCGCGAGGCGGCGCGGCTTCGGAGGCCTCGGGCAGGTGCGGCGTCGCGTGCGGCTGCGGACCTCTCGGGCAGGTGCGAGCACTGGGTCTGCGTGCCTACACTGAAGTCATGGATGAAGAAGCGACCGTCACTGTCAACGACATCCCCGAAGGGGCCGCCATCATCGACGTCCGCGAGGACGACGAGTGGGAAGCTGGGCACATCGAAGGCGCGATCCACGTGCCGCTGGGTGAACTGCCGGGCCGCCTCGACGACCTTCCTCTCGACGACGACATGTACGTCGTCTGCCGCACGGGCGGACGCTCGAACCGCGCGGTCGCCTGGCTCAACCAGAATGGCTTCGATGCCTTCAATGTCGACGGCGGCATGGGGTCATGGAACCTCGACAACGGCAAGCCGATCGTCTCCGAGACCGGCGAAGAGCCCTGGGTGAAGTGAGCAGAAAGCCACCTGCAGTCGGCCAGCCAGCAGTCAGCGGATTGATCCCACCATCCGCGAGAGTCGCTCCCATCGTCGCGAGGTCGACCGGAGGAGCCGCAAGACCGAGTCCCCTTGCCCCGTTTCCACGATAGGTCTACCGTCGAGACCACGGATCACTCCCGCACCTCTTGTGATCCTCAACCCTCCGTCGAACGGCGTGAGCGTGTTCAACTCCGAAGGGAGCAGAAGTCATGAGTGACGAGAAGAAGAACCTGCCGGAGAACGCAGCAGAAGAGCAGACCGAAGACGAGCAGGAGATCGAGAGCTCAACCGTCGGAGTCGGCCCCGATACGGATGCCGAAGGCAGTTCCCAGACTCCTGAAGACAGGCTCGAGCGCATCGCCGCCGAGCACGATGTTCCGATCGATCGGGACCCTGAGGAAGCCCAGGCCAAAGCCGAAGGGGCCTCCTCCCCCGACAAGGACCGGGATATCAGCGGTGGAGACACGAAGGAAGAGGACGACGACTCCGTGGAGCCGCCGGACTGAGTCTGCGGCAGCGCGGGCTCGGTCATGGAATTCCGATCCGTCATGCCTGCAGAGTCCACGATGCAAGAACTCCGTGGACACAACTGTGACAGGTGGCCCGGATTTGGCAAGGTAGAAGAATGACAACACGCGCCGGCCAGTTGGCCCAGGACAAGGATCTCGTCGACGTCCCTGCCCTTCTCGATTCGTATCACGACTTGGTTCCGGACCCTTCGGTGCCTTCGCAAGCAGTGAGCTTCGGGACCTCAGGCCACCGCGGTTCGAGCTTCAACCGTTCCTTCAACGAGGCGCACATCGCGGCCATCACCGCGGCCATCGTCGACTTCCGCCGAGACAAAGGAATTCGCGGACCGATCTTCCTCGGCCGTGACACTCACGCACTGAGTGAGCCCGCATTCCTCACCGTCCTCGAGGTGCTCGCCGCCGCCGAGGTTCCTGCGCTCATCGACGAACGTGACGGCTTCACCCCGACCCCTGCCGTCTCCCACGCGATCCTCGGCTTCAACGCCGGCAAGTCCCGCGAGGACGCGCAGGCCGACGGCATCATCGTCACTCCCAGCCACAACCCCCCTGCCGACGGCGGCATCAAATACAATCCACCGCACGGCGGACCCGCCGGCACCGAGACGACGACCTGGATCGCCGAACGCGCGAACGCCTACCTCGCCGAGGGGTGGGAGAAGATCCCGCGCACCCCCTTCCAGCGGGCCTTCCACCTGGAGAACACCGAGAACTTCGACTACGTCTCGAACTATGTCGACGACCTCGAGTCGGTCATCGACCTCGACGTCATCCGCTCGTCGGGGCTGAACATCGGCGCGGACCCGCTCGGCGGTGCGAGCGTCGACTTCTGGGCCGCGATCGCCGAGGACTACGATCTCAATCTCACCGTCGTCCACCCGGACGTCGACCCCACTTGGTCATTCATGACCCTGGACTGGGACGAGAACATCCGCATGGACTGCTCCTCCCCCTATGCGATGGCCGGTCTCATCGCCTCCCGCGCCGACTACGACATCGCCACGGGCAATGATGCCGACGCCGACCGTCACGGCATCGTCACCCCCGACGCCGGCCTGATGAACCCCAACCACTATCTGGCCGCGGCCATCGACTACCTGCTCGACTCCCGCACCGACTGGCCGCGTGGGGCCGCGATCGGCAAGACGCTGGTCACCTCGTCGATCGTCGACCGCATCGTCGCCTCCCACGACCGCACGCTGTTCGAAGTGCCCGTCGGCTTCAAATGGTTCGTCCCCGGCCTGCTCGACTCGACCCTGGCCTTCGGAGGTGAAGAATCGGCCGGCGCATCGTTCCTGCGTCGGGACGGCAAGGTGTGGTCGACGGACAAGGACGGCATCATCCTCGCCCTCCTTGCGGCCGAGATGACTGCGAAGACCGGGCAGACTCCCTCACAGCGCTACGCAGGACTGGCCGCGAACCACGGCACCAGCTCCTACGCCCGCCAGGATGCCCCGGCGACACGCACACAGAAGGAACGACTGGGGTCACTCGATGCCTCTCAGGTGGGCACGAAGACCGTCGGCGGTGAACCCGTGAAGGCGGTGCTCACCTCGGCGCCGGGCAACAACGCCCCGATCGGCGGACTCAAGGTCACCACGGACAACGCATGGTTCGCCGTCCGGCCGTCGGGCACGGAAGATGTCTACAAGATCTACGCCGAGTCCCTGCGCGACGAGGACCACCTGCGCCAGGTCCAGCACGACGCCCGAACTCTCGTCGACGGGGTGCTGGAGTAAGGACCGCGCGTTGCTGCGGAAGTCCGCTCAGGCGGCGAGTCCCGCAGCGTCGCCTCTCAACACCTGCTTCCGCGGGCTCGAAGTGTGGGCGTAGGGATCTGATTCGCTGCGCCCACACTTCGAACACGCGGATGCGGGAGAGCAGATTCGTGCGCGCGGGATTCCGTGTGTGGGCAAGTGCGCGGGAGCGAGCACGGATGCGGGAGAGCAGATTCGTGCGCGCGGGATTCCGTGTGCGGGCAAGTGCGCGGGTCACGATCGCGTATCGCTGCTCAAGCAGAACTGTTGCACAAACGCGCGCCACCAGCCGGATGGCCGCGCCGGCCACCACCGCGCCGGGCCTGCGAGCTGCGCCGGCCGCAGCGTCCGCACAGAGCGCTGACCACAAGGTTAATCTGCAAGACTTCTTGTCTTCACCGGTCGAGCACTCCTCATGTAACAACGACCGCCGCACAGCTGCAACGTTCCTGTGTTCCGGCCGTAATCGGCTCCAAGTCGGCTTTCAGTCTCTGTTGCCGCGGCCTCATATTCGGTCGCAATACTGTTCTGCGTCAGATGACATACCGCCCCGAAATGACCTCGCAGAGGCGGCAGAACAGCAGAAGGGATCGACACAATGACGTCCACCATTCGCAACCGCACAGCAGCCATCGGAATCGCCACCGTCGCCGGACTCGTCGGCCTCGGGCTCGCCACAGGACCGGCCATGGCCGCCGACGCGTCTCTGGCCGACTCGTCCAGCCAGTCCACTGACTCCGATGTCGGCACGCAGTCCGTGTACTATCCGACCGATCCGGTCACCTACGCCGACGAGCTCGTCCGAGCCTGGGGACAAGGCGATACTGACCGAGTGGAGGCCTTCGCTTCATCCCAGGTCGCCGCGAAGCTCAAGGCCCACAGCGACGACGAAGCCACCCACTGGACCCGCGTCGGCGCAGAGGGGGCCGCCGGCACTACCTACGTCGACTACGAGAACACCGTCACCGGCGAGAAGATGTGGCTTGGGATGCCCACCGAAGCCGTCGTCGATCCTGACGACGAGTGGGGCACTCCCAACGCGGTGCACAAGGTCAACTTCGAAGGCTGAAGCTCCGGCCCTCGAGCCGCAGATACATGGAACCGCAGATGCATCGAGCCCCGCACCAGGAATTTCCTGGTGCGGGGCTCGGTGCGTGACCCAGCGACGCTGGGCGTCGGCGTCTGCGGCTGCGGTGGGCCACCTCGGCGAGGGATGGCCGGGGATGGGCCGCCTCGGCGAGGTTCTAGAGGTGGGCTTCCGGGGCGTTCTGCACGTAGTCGGCCACGGTGTCGTTCTTGAACGCGTCCTGGACCTTCTTCAGCTCCTCCTCGTCGACGTTGACGATCGACTGACCGTCCGGGGAGGTGCCGACGCCGGCCACGGGTGCGGTGAAGAACTCGATGTCACCGGGGCGGACATCACGCATGTTGAACGCGGTCGAGGAGATGTACTTCGCGTCCAGGCCCGAGTCGACGTACATGTACGGCGCGAAGTTCTTGACCATGTCCTGGATCTTCTTCGGGTTCGACAGGGTGTCGGCCGAGATCATCTCGTTCGTCAGCCCGCGGATGAACGCCTGCTGATTGCGCGCACGCTGGAAGTCGCCGTCCTGGAACTGCTTGCGCTCGCGCACGAAGGTCAGCGCCTCATCGCCGTTGAGGACGTTCTCGCCCTTGGTGAACGTGTAGCCGTTCTTCTCGAACGCCTGCTCGGAATTCACGGTCACCCCGCCGAGGCTGTCGGTCAGAGCCTTGAATCCCTCGAAATCGATGATCGCCACGTGATCGAGGTCGCTGCCGATGAAGTCCGAGACCGTCGACACGGCCAGCGGCAGACCGCCGTAGGACAGGGCCGCGTTGATCTTCGCCTTGCCGTGGCCCTCGATGTCGACGTAGGTGTCCCGCGGGATCGACATGATCTGGACGTTGCCGCCGGACTCGGGCAGATGCATGACCATGATCGTGTCCGAGCGCAGCCCGCGAGAATCGTTGACGTCGACATTGCCCATCGGCTCATCCGAGCCCAACAGCAGGATGTTCGTGCCGTCGCCTTCCTTGCCGCCGGCGCTGTCCTTGCCGAAGACCTGCTCATCGCTGAGCTGGTTCGCGTTCTCGTCGAACGACCGGCCGACGCTCCAGACGTAGAGTCCGATGCCGAGCACGCCGAGGATGACGATGATCAGCAGGGCGACGAGGACCTTGCGCCACACGCGCTTCTTCTTGCGTGGGCGCTGCTGTTCCTCATTCTGGTGGTCGAAGAGATCGTCGAAAGTGGTGTTATCCGTCATCGGCACTCCGGGGTTTGAGCTGTCGGCGCCGGGCGCCGGGGTCACTGGGCAATCCCGCCCATTGTATAGCGACCGAGGTGACCCAATTCTCAGCCGCGCGGCGCACCCCGCGCGTAAGCGCGCGGGCGAACGGCAGGGCAGGGCCGCCTCGGCGAGGTGTTCTGCCTTGTCAGACGTTGTGATATTCGGTTCCGACCGGGATGACCGGGACCGATATCCGTTCGTGACCCACGGATGATCCCGGCGCCGAGGTGAGGCGACTCACCAGCAATTGCGCGGGCTCGGCATGGTCGGCCGGGTCAGGGCTGGATAGACTTTCCTGGTGTTCAATAACTATCGGGAGATTCTGTCGCTTCCCGGTGCTCTCAAGTTCTCCTTGGCCGGTCTCGTCGCCCGGATGCCCATCGCGGTGCTGGGGCTGGGCATCGTCCTCTTCATCCAGGGCGTGACCGGGTCATACGGCATGGCGGGCATCGTCTCCGCCGTGTACATGATCGTCCAGGCACTTGCCGGCCCCGGGATCGCTCGCCTCGTCGACCGCCTCGGCCAGGCGAAGGTCATGGTGCCCATCGTCATCACCCACCTCATCGCGTTGGCCCTGCTCATCGTCTCCGCGTACGAGGAATGGTGGACGGGATTCGTCTTCGTCTTCGCCGGCATCGGCGGCGCCACCGTCGGCTCCGTCGGTTCGCTGGTGCGTTCGCGCTGGTCGCATATCGTCGACACCCCGAAGAAGCTGCAGACCGCGTTTTCGTGGGAATCGGTCGCCGATGAGCTGATGTTCGTCTCCGGGCCGGTGCTGGCCACGGTGCTCGCGACCGCCGTATGGCCGCCGGCCGGAATCATCCTCTCGATGATCACCGTCGGCGTCGGATCACTGCTGCTCTACATCCAGAAGTCGACCGAACCCCCGCCGGTGGAGCGGACCACCGACGCGAAGGGCCACGTGTTCTCGAACCCGGGCATCTTCGCGATCATCGTCGTCAACATCTTCCTCGGCGTGAACTTCGGCGCCATCGACGTCATCGCCGTCGCCTTCGCCGACGAGCTCGGTGTGAAGTCCTCGGCCGGTGTCCTGTTGTCATGCCTGGCACTGGGATCGCTCATCTCCGGCGCACTGTATGGGGCGAGGAACTGGAATTCGCCGGTGCACCACCGCTTCGGCGTCGCCGTGTCCTGCCTGGCGGTAGGGGCAAGCATGATGCTGCTGGCCGATTCGATGGTCACCTACGGCATCATCCTCATCGTCGTTGGATCCGCGATCGCACCGAGCCTCATCGGCGCGAACTCCGTCATCGAGCAGCTCGCTCCCCCGCGCAGGCTCACCGAGGCGTTCGCCTGGCTGGGTACCTCGCTGGGCTTCGGCGTCGCCTTCGGATCGGCGGTGGCCGGCAACATCATCGACGCCTTCGATGCGAAGACCGCGATGCTCCTGCCCGCCGGCTGCGCCGTGCTGGGGGCGATCATCGCGCTGTCGCTGCTGAAGCTTTTGAACCCGTCGCGGTCGAGCCACGAGGCGCGGCTGGAGAAGGACCGCCGGCGCGAGAAGGTTGTGGAGGCGTAAGACGGCGGCGGTTGTCGCGGTGGGGCGACGCGGTTGTTGCGGCGAGGGCGGCGTGGTTGTTGCGGCGGGCCGACGCGACGGTTGCAGTGAGGGCGACGGGTGGTGTGGGCTTGGTCGCCGGCACGCACCCTACCGCGCAGAATTCCCCGGTAGATAAACGTAGATTTCCGACGAGGATTTCTACAGAAACCTCCCTCAGAATTCGGGCCGCACCGAGACCAGCTCCGGGCAGCGTCGAGATCACCCGCCGCCTCAGCGTCCCTCACCGTCCCTCACCGTTAGCGCTACGCCCTCCCGCTATTCCTATACCGCACGGTCACTTGCACATCCCCCACCTTTGGCGCGAAAACATCCCGTTGCAACAGGGTGTTTTGATGTTTGCGTCGAGGGGCGAGAAAGCTCGGCACCCATCCCGCCTCGAAGCTCGCTCACTGCACTGCTCCACCACCCCGCGATCGGTCCCGCCTGCGAACGAAACTGCGAGCCACCTCGGGAATGTCAAAGATCATTGACACCCGCATGTCAAACATGCTTTACTTTTAGATGTAAAGAGAAGTTGACATCAAGGAACGGTATGGAAGTTCAGACCTCGGACCTCAAGCAGGTTCGCAAGGCTTCCGGGCTCACGCAGGCACAGTTAGCCCAGCTCACGGGGGTGTCGCGGCAGACGATCATCGCGACCGAGCGCGGCGACTACGCCCCCAGCGTCTATCTGGCGCTGCGCATCGCCCGGGCCTTGAACACGACAGTCGAAGAGATCTTCTCGCTCCAGGAGGAATCCCCATGAACAACGTCAGTGACAGAAAGAATCGACCCAACGCCTTTGCCGATCGAATCGCCGGTTTCGACGACCCCTCGATGGGCGATGAACGCGAACGGGACATCATCCTGCGGGCCTATACGTTCGGTGCCGTGGTCTCCACCTACGTGTTCTTCGCGCTTGCGCTCGTCTTCGCCGTACTCGGCGCGGGAATGTGGAGTGTGTTGATCGTCCTCGGATCCATCGTGACCAGCGGTGTCATCTCGGGGTATTGCAAGCGCGAGAATGTGGACTTCTCCATGGCTATGGCCCGTGTTTCGCCGAGGCGGCTGATCGTCGGCAACATCGTCGGAGCGGTGTTCGCGATCGTGTGGGTCGGTGCGATCGTCTTCCACATGAGTGAGGGCTATCCGCTCATCGATGTCGGAATGGGCAATCAAACGATGCCAGGTGCTCCCCCCAGCACCTATTCCATCGCGATCGGCGCAGCGTTCGGCTTCATCATCGCGCTGACCCTCATGACGATCTCCCGGGTGCGCAAGATCAAGCAGGCCCGCGCCGAGGCGGCCGCCGCGGCCTACATTGAGGACGAGGACTGAGTCATTGCACTAAACTGGAGAGCGAAAGCCCCGGAATGATCCTTGGTCTGAAAAATCGACCACATGACCGGGGCTATTGCAGTCCCAGTGCTGAGTGTCCACCAAGATGATGGGATCCGAGATATCTAAGCCCAGTCCTTCTTCGCAGACGTCTCGCCGACACCGGCGTTGAAGACGTTGTGCG